>NZ_PDJV01000004.1 GCF_004116465.1 Arcobacter sp. F2176 | reverse complement strand
GATGAAAATAAATCAATAAATCCATTATACACAATACTAAAAAAAAGTATTAAAATATCAAAAGATAGATTTTATGAACTTTGTAAATTTTACGAAGCAAATCAATTAATATTTTTTATAAAAAAATACAATCATGAAAAGTCTACAAAAAAAATATATGCTTACAATCATGCTTTTCTAAACTCAATTTCCCATAATAAAAAATTTAAAAATGAATTTACAAATATGGTTTTTCTCCAACTACAAAAAGAGCATAAAAATATATACTATTTAGACAAAATTGATTTTTTAATTGAAGAAGAAAGAACTTTAGTTTTAGCAATTCCTTTTTTTAATACTCTGTTAAATAATACAATTATTAAAAAAATATATTCAACAATTGATGATTTAAATATTCAACAAGTATATATAATAACAGCTGGTAATAATGATATTATAAAGTACAAAAAAATAGAAATAAATATTTTGCCCTTTTATGAATGGGCAGTACAATAATTTATTTAAATGAGTATTTAGTTTTATTTAGATATAATCCAAAAATTATAATAAGGACACCTACCTATGAAAAAAAGAGTACTTGTTAAGTTTTCAGGTGAAGCTTTAGCTGGTAGCGATGGATATGGTATTGATACAAAGATACTTGATTACATTGCAGAAGAGATAAGAGAATTAGTTGATAATGATATAGAAGTTGGTATCGTTATTGGTGGAGGTAATATTATTAGAGGTGTAACTGCAGCTGCTGATGGTGTTATTAAAAGAACTAGTGCAGATTATATGGGTATGTTAGCAACTGTTGTAAACGGTATTGCAATGCAAGAAGCATTAGAACACAAAGGTTTAAATGCTAGATTACAAACTGCTATTAAAATGGAACAAATTGCTGAACCATATATTGTAAGAAGAGCAAAAAGACATTTAGAAAAAGGAAGAGTTGTTATTTTCAGTGCAGGTACTGGAAATCCATTTTTCACAACAGATACAGCAGCAACTTTAAGAGCCACAGAAATTGGTGCTTGTATGTTAATTAAAGCTACAAAAGTTGATGGTGTTTATGATAAAGACCCTGCAAAATATGATGATGCGATTAAATTAGAAACATTATCGTATGATAGAGCTTTAGAAGATTCAATAAAAGTTATGGATGATACAGCTATTGCACTTGCAAAAGATAATAGCCTTCCAATAGTCGTAGCTGATATGTATACAAAAGGTAATTTACTTAAAATCATAAATGGTGATTTAAGTCAATGTTCAATAGTAAAATAAATAAAGGAATAGTATGAGATTAGAAGAGAGATTATCACTAGCATTAAAAAAAGTAAACAACGATAGATATATCCTTGCATTAGCAGTTGGTCAAAGAGCTGATGAACTAAGTAAAGGTGCAAAACCACTTTTAGAAAAAAATACTCAACATATGAAATACACAGATATTGCAATTGATGAAATTGGAGAAGGTTTATTAATTATTGAAGGTTTAATAAATAAATAATAAATATGGATCCATATATAAATAAAATTCAGCATATAAATACTATAAAAAGTGCTTATGCTGAATTAAACTCTCAAATAGAAATAACTCCCAAATTAAAAGATATTATTGATTTTTCAATTGAAGCCCATGAAGGTCAATTTAGAAAAAGTGGGGAGCCTTATGCTGTACATCCATTATTGGTTGCTTGTATAACTGCACATTTTGCTGCAGAAGAACCTATAGTCGCAGCTGCCTTACTTCACGATGTGGTTGAAGATACTCAATATTCTTTAGAATTTGTTAAAGATAGATGGGGTGAAGATATTTCTTATATTGTTGATGGACTAACAAAGATTGATGAAATTAGAGAAAGTGAATTAGTTTCTTCAGATTCAAATAAAAAAATAGTTACTTCTGCTTTAACTTTTAGAAAATTATTAGTAGCATCAATTGATGACCCAAGAGTTTTAGTAGTTAAACTTTGTGATAGACTTCACAACATGCTAACTCTTTCAGCATTACCTCCTAAAAAACAATTTAGAATAGCAGAAGAAACTTTAGTAGTTTATGTTCCTATTGCTCATAGACTTGGGATTTCTACTATTAAAAATGAGTTAGAAGACTTAGCATTCTTTTACATTTATCCAGATGAATATAAAAAAATTGATGACTTTATGAAAGAGAATCAACAAACAATCCAAATAGGTTTTAATCAATTTATCTCTTCAACAAAAATGTTGCTTGAAAAAAATGGTTATGATGAAAGCAAAATTAAAATATTTTCAAGAGTTAAACACCACTATTCTATTTACATGAAAATACAAAGAAAAGGTGTAACTATAGATGAAATTTTAGACCTTATGGCAATACGAATTCTAGTAAACAAAGAGATTGATTGTTATAAAGTCTTAGGACATATTCACTTAGAATATAAACCTTTAATCTCAAGATTTAAAGATTATGTTGCAACCCCTAAAGAGAATGGTTATCAAACAATTCATTCAACTGTTTTTTTTAACTCAAAAATTCATGAAGTGCAAATTAGAACATTTGAAATGCATAAAGTTGCAGAATATGGAATTGCAGCCCATTGGAAATATAAAAGTGGAATCAAACACTCACCTAATTTGAATTGGTTAAAATCACTAGAATATACAAATGAAAATGTAGAAGAGTTTTATAGTGAAGCTAAAGAAGATTTATATTCTGAAGATATGGTAATTTACTCTCCAAGAGGAGATACTTTTACTCTTCCTAGAAGTGCAACTGCATATGATTATGCATATATGATTCATACAGATGTGGGAAATAAAGCTGTTGATTGCTATATAAATAAGGTGAGAAAACCTTTATTAACAGAACTTAAAAGTAGTGATATTGTTTCTATTAATACAACAGATCATAATATTCCAAGATGCTCTTGGATACATATGGTAAAAACAAATAGAGCCAAAAAACAAATAAAACTTTTGTGTACACAAAGGGATAAAGAGATAAATGAATATAGTGGTAGAAATATATTAAATACTATTTTTTCAAAATACAAATCATATATTGTAGCAGATCATAAAATTGAAAATATCTATAAAATTCCTTTATTATTGGATTATTTAAAACATACAAAAAAAATGATTGAAAAAAAAATCCAAGAAAATATGAATTTTGTAGAGCGATTTAAATTAACTCCAAAAAAATTAAAAGAGTATAAATTTGAGAATATTCTTATTTATTCTAACTATTCAATTAATTCAGTCTCATTTGAGCACTGTTGTCATCCAAAAGTTGGTGATGATATTGTAGCTTTCAAAGAAGGAAATAAAGCGATAATTCACCATAAAATGTGTGATAAAGCTTATAAAAAGATAAAAGCTGAAAAAGAGATGATTTTTTGTAAATGGGTAGAAAATGAACTTTACCAATATAAAATGGTTGTTAGTTTACAAAATACAAAAGGTGAATTAGCAAAACTTTTAATTTATATGAGTCAATATGAGGGTTATATTTTATCAGTTAGCTATGGAAGAGAGCAACACAGTTATATTCAATATTGTGATATAGAGTTTGAAATTGATAAAAAAAATAGAGATGAAGTGCGTAAAATTATAGAAAAAAAAGCAAAAGTTATTGAGTTTTTTTCAAAAAAAGATGCATATAACAAAAACTAAATTTTTATTTAATAAATAAAAAGTATAATAAGCCATTATTTAAAGAGGTATTATGGAAAATAAAATAAAAGAAGCATTAGCAGAGATTCAAAGAGGAAGCTTTGAAATAATTGATATTGAATCAATTGAAAAATTATTAAAAAACTATTATGAAAAAGGTGAAAATTTTTATGTGAAAGCTGGTTTTGATCCAACTGCACCTGATTTACATCTTGGACATACAGTTCTTCTTCAAAAATTATCAGTTTTCCAAAAATTCGGGGGAATCGTTCAGTTCCTAATAGGTGATTTTACTGCGAGTATTGGAGATCCTACTGGAAAAAGTGAGACAAGAAAAATATTGTCGAAACAACAAGTTTTAGATAATGCCCAAAGTTATAAAGATCAAGTTTTTAAAATACTAGATGAAAGTAAGACAGAAGTAGTTTTTAATTCAAATTGGTTAAATGATTTAGGTGCAGCAGGACTTATAAATCTCGCTTCAAACTTAACAGTTGCAAGAATGTTAGAAAGAGATGATTTTTCAAAAAGATATGCCTCAAATACTCCAATTGCTGTAAGTGAGTTTACTTATCCCCTACTTCAAGGCTATGATTCAGTTTTTTTGAAATCTGACATAGAACTTGGAGGAACAGATCAAAAGTTCAACCTTCTGATGGGTAGAACATTACAAAAAGCATATAATATTGGGAAACAACAAGCAGTTTTAATGATGCCAATATTAGAAGGACTTGATGGAGTTCAAAAGATGTCAAAATCCTTAAATAATTATATTGGTGTAACGGATGAAGCTAATAATATGTTTGGAAAAGTATTATCTATATCAGATGAACTTATGTGGAGATTTTATGAACTTTTATCTTCAAAATCTTTAAAAGAAGTAAAAGAATTACATGAAGGTGTACAAAAAGGTACAATTCACCCAAAAGTAGTTAAAGATTCATTGGCAATAGAACTTGTTGATAGATATCATGGTGAAGGGGCAGGATTAAAAGCCCAAGAAGAGTTTAAAAAAGTTTTTGCAAAAAAAGATATCCCTAGTGATATTGCAGAATTTGAATTAAAAGTTAATACTTGGATTTGTCAAGCCTTAGTAGACACTAGTTTAGTAAGTTCTACATCTCAAGCTAGAAGAGATATAAAAGCGGGGGCAGTCAAGATAAATCAAGAAAAAATTAATGATGACAAATTAAATTTGTCAAAAGGTGAATATATTTTACAAAAGGGTAAAAAAAGTTTCGCTAAGATAGTTATAATATAAAGGGCTAATTTGAAAATAGGTAAATATGAAATTAAACACAACATTATTCAAGGTGGAATGGGTGTTGGAATAAGCTGGGATAAATTAGCAGGGACAGTAAGTAAAGAAGGCGGTCTAGGTGTAATATCAGGTGTAGGAACAGGATATTACAAGGAAAATGAAAGTCTTGATATAAAAATGAAAAAAGAAAAACCTGTTGATGTTATGAATTTTTATAGTAAAGATGCTTTAAAAAGAATCATTGATAATGCAAGAAAAATTTGTGGTGATGCACCCTTAGCTTGTAATATCCTATATGCATGTAATGACTATGGAAGAATAGTAGAAGATGCTTGTGAAGCAGGTATAAATATAATTATTACAGGTGCTGGAATTCCTACAAATATGCCTGCATTTGCAAAAAATTATCCAGATGTTGCATTAATACCAATAGTATCAAGTGCAAGAGCTTTAAAATTAATTTGTAAAAAATGGAAAAGATACGATAGACTTCCAGATGCTGTAATCGTGGAAGGTCCATTAAGTGGTGGACATCAAGGGTTCACTTATGAACAATGTTTTCAAGAAGAATATAGCTTAGAAAATATAGTACCACCAGTTATTGAAGAAGCAAAAAACTGGGGAAATCCTCCTATTATTGCAGCTGGTGGAATTTGGGATAAAAATGATATAGATAAATTTATTGCTATGGGATGTGCAGGTGTTCAAATGGCAACTAGATTTATAGGAACAGTTGAGTGTGATGCTGCTGATTCATTTAAAGAAGTTATTATTAATGCAAAATCTGAAGATATTCAACTTATGAAATCTCCAGTTGGTCTTCCTGCACGTGGAGTTCAAACTAACTTACAAAAATCTATGAGTGAGGGAACAGCGCCAAAAGTTGTTTGTATTTCAAATTGTGTTGCTCCATGTCATAGAGGTGTAGAAGCTAAAGCTGTTGGATATTGTATTGCTGATAGACTTGGAGCTGCTTATCAAGGAGATACTGATACTGGATTGTTTTTTTCAGGTTCAAATGGATATAGAATTAAAGAGTTGACAACAGTTCATGAACTTATGGAAAAATTGACAAAAGGAGAATAAAATTTTTATTAAATTTATTCTTCTAGTCTCACTTTCCGTTAGTCTCTTTGCTTCAACAACTGATTTAACAAATCAATACACTTCAAACAAAATGGATTATTTAAGAGCAGTCTTAAATAATGATAAGAAGAGTGAGAAACAACACTTACAAAACCTAGTAAAAATAGGTAAAAAACTAAATAGAAATGTCAATACATATGAAAAAGAGTTAAGTAAATTAGCTTCAATAGATACAACAAGTAAGAAAACTACAATAAAAAAGACTACTCCTAAAAAAAGTACAACTACATATAAAAATTCTGCCTTTAATATTAGTAAAGTAACAGTAGAAGAAAATCAAATTATTATTGATTTTAAACACTATATCAAAAAAGATTATATTCACTATTCTGAAGAAAAAATTAATGGAAAATATTATGATATTTTCGATTTTGATGGAAGATTTGAAGATGCTTCTCCAACAAAATTAGTAATGAATGGTGTTGATAGAATTAGAATAACTCAACATAAATATAGAACACTTAGAATAGAACTTATAAATAGTTTCAATTTAAAAGCAATATATATTATAAACAAAAAAAGAGTTATTATAAAAATCCTAAATAGAAAAATAGAAAAAACAAATAATTCAAAAGCTATTCCAAAAATACAAAATAACAAAGATAAAGTTATAGTTATTGATCCAGGCCATGGAGGAAAAGACTCAGGTGCCATAGGAACTAAAAAAAGATATGAAAAAAATACCGTTTTAACAGTAGCTAAACATTTGTATTACGATTTAAAAAAAAGAGGTTATACTGTTTATCTAACAAGAAACAAAGATAAATTCATAGAACTTAGAGATAGAACAAAATTTGCAAATAGAAAAAATGCTGATATTTTTATATCAATTCATGCAAATGCAGTACCTAAATCTCAATGGGAAAAAGCAAAAGGAATTGAAACATTCTTCTTAAGCCCAGCAAGAAGTTCAAGAGCTAAAAGAATTGCTGCAATAGAAAATAAAACAGATATGTCTACTATGAATAATAGCTCACAAAATGCACTTTTAACTATTTTAAATCAAAGTAAAATCACTGCAAGTCAAAAACTTGGAATAGATATTCATCAAAATCTATTATATAGTGCTAGAAAAAAGTATAAAGATATAGAAGATGGTGGAGTTAGGGAAGGACCTTTTTGGGTATTAGTTGGGGCGCAAATGCCTTCAATTCTTATTGAAATTGGATATATTACAAATAGTACAGAAGGTAGAAGATTATTTGAAACTTCATATCAAAGACTTTTAGCAAATGGAATTGCTAATGGAGTTGATTCTTATTTTGCAAAAAATCAATAATCTTTGAAATTAACTTACTTTGTTTTGTTCTGATATTTGGTAAATTATAAATAGAAAAAAATTTTACTTTTGAGTTTTCCCAAGATAAGTTATTATCTAATAGTTTATCTTCAAAAAAATACTCATCTAAGTTTGTTACTTTATTTGCATTTACTAACCAGATACCAATATCTTTATCTATATTTATTTGATCGAAAAATTCTTCAAAATCAGGAATTTCTACTTTTATATTACACTCTTCATAGAATTCTCTTCTTGCACATTGTAAGGCTGTCTCAGCACTTGTCTTTACACCTTTTAAGCAACCCCATTTATTAAGACTTTTTACCGACTTACACAATAATATTTTAATATCATTTTCTTCTATTTTGTATAAACATATACCATAAGCATATTTTTTTGCCATTATTTATAACCTATTTGTTTCTTTATTAAAATGTATGTAATAATATACCATAAAAATATTGGCAATAATATTGAAATTTCAGGATTTAATACTCCTCCAGATGAAAACTTATGAAGCATAAAAAACACTCCCCAAATTACTAAAGTTGATGCAATAGAAAATGAGGTAAATTTTCCAATATTAAAAAACCTACTATTAAAAGATGTATATGAAAAAATCAAAACAATCAAAGGTACAAAATACAAAGGTGCAACTATTTCATAATACAAAGATGCCCTAATTTTACTTGTATTTACTTCTTGATTATTTAGAAGTGCTAAAGCTGTAATTGCATCAACAATAGAAAAAGAAGATGTAGATTCATAAACACTATCTAAAATCTTTGGTTTAAAACCTTCCAAAGTATATAAGAATTTTTCATTATGAATTTCTGTTTTTGAAGTATTCCAATTAATAACTTTAGGTTTTTTTGTAATTTTTGCATCAACAACATACCATCTATTATTTTGAAAATATGCTTTCTTTGCTACAATCCCCTCTTCAATATCATCATCAACAACTTTATAAATATGAATATCATCTGCATATTTTTGTAAAGGGTATAACTTTTTAAAATATACAAAATAATCATTATACTTAACAAATATATCACTTTTTGAACTTGTAAAATAAGTATTCTTTAAAATCTTTTCTTTATATTCATATGAATAGGCTAAAGGAGTCGTTTGTAAGCCTATTAATAAAACTATTAAGATAATTGACACATTAACAACTGGCATAAAAATTTGTCTATTCCCAACACCTAAAGAGAATGAAGCTACCATTTCATTTGTCTTAACCATAATAACAATAGTTATAATCCAGCCAAAAACTAAAGACAAAGGCAGAGTAAGAGTTAGTGTAAAAAAACTATTATATAAAATATATAATAATTGTAAATTGGCAGAATTTGGAACTTCGTCAAAATTTTGTAAAAAATCAATTCCCACAAAAAATATCTGTAAAGATATCAAAACTATGACAAAATTTCTAATAAATTTTCGTAGTAAATATTTTGTTATTATTCTCATTTATTTCATTGTAAATTTGGATTTTACTTCATCTATTGAATCAACTTTTAAAGATTCTATAGCATTGATAGTATGAGAGATTATACCTTCTAGTTTATTTAATTCTTCTTTTGAAAAGTCCGATAATACATAATTGGCAACATCATTTTTATTTTCAGGTTTTCCAATACCAATTCGAACCCTTGTATACATATTTCCAACATGAGAATCAATTGATCTTAATCCATTATGTCCACCATGACCACCACCTATTTTGAACTTTACAGTTCCAAAAGGTAAATCTAAATCATCATGTATAACAATGATATCATCTAAGTTTAGTTTATAATACTCTTTTATAGCATGAACTGATAGTCCAGAATTATTCATATATATTGTTGGTTTTACTAAAAGTTGATTTGATGCTTTTAAAACATCTGCGTTGAAGTTTGATTTGTTTATATTTGAAGTTGTAAGTTTTTTAGCTATCTCATCGATAACTAAAAAACCTACATTGTGGCGATTGTTTTCATACTTAGTCCCTGGATTTCCAAGTCCTACTATTAAAAACATATTTACTACTTAGCTTTAATTACACCAACAATTGGTACTCTTGGGTCTAAATAACAAGTTACACCTTCTGGCATAGTAAGGTTTCTTACTAAAACGTTATCACCAGTATCTAAATCAGCGATTTCGATGTGGAAATTTTCTGGTAAATTTTCAATTGCACATTTTACTGCAACTCTTTTTTTATGGAAAACAAATAGACCTTTATTTTTTAAACCTTTTGGAGTTCCATTAACAGTTACAGGTACTAAATAATTAGATTTTACACCTGGTAAAGCCATCATTAAATCTACATGTAATAATTCAGAAGTAATAGGTGCTTTTTGGTACTCTTTTACAACTACTTTACAAACAGTGTCACCAACTTTTACATCAAATGCAACAGTTGTTTTATTTTTCAAAAATCTAATGAAATCATTTCTTTTAAATGCAGCATTGATATTCTCAACACCTTTTCCATAGATATTAGCTAAAATGTAACCATCTCTTTTAAGTTGCTTAGCATTTTGCTTAGTTATACTATCTCTTACGATACCCTCTAACATTTTAATTCCTTGTTTTAATTTTAAAGTTGGGGATTATACAAAAGTATTGTTTAAACTTTCTTTAAGTTACAAACTATTTTTTAAAGTTTCTCACATAAAAATAAATTGATTTTATCTCATCATTAGTTAAAAAATATGAAGGCATAATATTTGAACTACCTCTTTTTGTTGTTAAAACATCAACATAATCTTCAAAAGGAACATTTTTAATTGCAGGAGCCATTAATGTTTTTGTCATATTCTTCTTATCTTTATATTTTGCGATTACAAGAGCTTTATCACCATTTCCATGGCACTTATTGCATCCTATTCCCCTTGGGTTTTCATATAACATGGCACCATATTCATATTCTGTGATAAAAGAGTTATTTATAATATCTTTCGCAAAACTTATGTTTACAAACAAAAAGATAATCGCAAGCTTGGCTATTCTCAAACTTAACCTTTGTATAAATTGTTTTTGGGTATTATAGCAGGCTAAAATTAAACAGTTATAAGGTAACTAGATGGTTATATTAGATGGTAAAGCATTATCAGCAAAAATAAAAGAAGAAGTTAGAGTTGAAGTAGCAGAGTTTGTGAAAAATGAGCAAATCACTCCAGGACTTGCAGTTGTATTAGTTGGTAGTGATCCAGCAAGTGCAACTTATGTAAACAGCAAGCACAAATCATGTGAAGCAGCAGGTATTTATTCTGAGGTTCATACAAAAGATGAAACAACTACGCAAGAAGAGTTATTAGCGTTGATTGAAAATATGAATAATAACCCAAAACTTGATGGTATTTTGGTTCAATTACCACTTCCAAAACATATTGATACTAGAACTATTTTAGAAGCAATTAATCCTTTAAAAGACGTGGATGGTTTCCATCCTTGTAATGTAGGGAAAATGGTTTCAAATCTTGATTCATTTTTACCTGCAACTCCTTTTGGTGTAATGAGAATGTTTGAAGAGTATGGAATAGAATTAAGTGGCAAAAATGCAGTTGTTATTGGAAGTAGCGACATTGTTGGTAAACCAATGGCTTCACTTCTAATCAATGCAAAAGCTACAGTTACTGTTTGCAACTCACGAACAAAAGATTTAAAAGCTCATACAAAAGATGCTGATATTGTTGTTATTGCTGTTGGTGTTCCACACTTACTTAAAGCTGATATGATAAAAGATGGTGCAGTTGTTATTGATGTTGGTATTAATAGACTTGATACTGGTAAATTAACAGGTGATGCTGATTTTGATGATTGTAAAGACAAATGTTCATTTATCACTCCAGTTCCTGGTGGAGTTGGACCTATGACTATTGGAATGTTATTAAAAAATACTCTTAAAGCTGCAAAGTTAAGAGATAAAAGAGAAAGTAAATAAATGTTAAAAAAAATATATAACTGGTCTAGTTCTTGGACTGGTACAATTGTAATTGTTTTATGTATCATATTTTTTGTTGCACAAGCATTTGTAATCCCAAGTGGTAGTATGAAAAATACGCTTCTTATTGGTGATATGCTTTTTGTAAAAAAATTTTCATATGGTATTCCAACTCCAAGAATTCCTTGGTTAGAGGTAAAAATACTTCCAGAGTTTCATGATAATGGACATCTAATCACAGGTGATGGTCCCAAACGTGGAGATATTGTTGTATTTAGATATCCAAATGAAGAGACAGTTCATTATGTAAAAAGATGTGTTGCAGTTGGTGAAGATATCGTTGCACTACAAGATAAAATTTTATATTTACATCCACATGAAGGTAATGAATATGTTAAGAAAAATTATCCAATAACGCAAATTGCTCAATTTGATGGGAAGCTTTGGGTAAAAAATCCATATAGAAAAGATCATCCAGGAATTCATAATGATCCAAGTGTTATAGATAATGGATTTAATCCTCAACAACTATTTAACATGTCTCCAATAAAAGTTCCAAAAAATGAATATTTTATGATGGGTGATAATAGAGACCACTCAAATGACTCAAGATTTTGGGGAACTGTTAAATATAAATATATCGTAGGAACTCCTTGGTTTATCTATTTTTCTTGGGACAAAAACAAAGAAGTAAGATGGGATAGAGTTTTTAGAACAGTTGGAAGTATAGAAAAAGATATAGAAGGAAAAGAAATCAAAATCAATCACGAAAAAGGAATTTACTAATGAAATATTTTATTGGTGCAGATCATGCTGGTATTGATATTAAAGCTTATGTAAAAGAGCTTTTTGAAGCAAAAGGTCATGAAGTAATTGACTTAGGCCCAAATAATAAAGATAGAGTTGATTATCCTGATTTCGCAGCTAAAGTTTGTAAAGAAGTTTTAGCAAATGATGGTTCAAAAGGAATATTAATCTGTGGTTCTGGTATTGGTATGAGTATGGCTGCTAATAAGTTTGATGGTATTAGAGCAGCCCTTTGTCATAATGCATACTCTGCACAAATGGCAAGAGAGCACAATGATGCTAATGTAATTTGCTTAGGGGAAAGAGTTTCAGGATTAGGAATGGTAGAAGCTATTATTGATGCTTGGGATAAGGCGACTTTCCAAGGTGGAAGACATGAAGGTAGAGTTGAAAAAATAAACAAGCTTTTTGGTAGCTGTAGAGCTTAAAGACTAAAGAGTTATCTCTTTAGTCTCATCTTCATTCCATCTTCATCATCATAAAATTTTTCTAAAATCTTTACTTTTTCAAATCCAAACTTTTCATATAATTTTATAGCTGGTAAATTACTAACTCTCACTTCAAGTTCAAAGATATCTTTATCTAAATTGTTTAAAGAAAACTCCAATAAAAACTTACCTAAGCCTTTTCCTTGAAAATCTTTTAAAATAGCAAGAGAATATAGCCTATAATGATTTTTTCTTTTAAGCCATAAAATATAAGCTACAATTTTTTCTTCAACTACTAACTTATAAACTATATTTCTTTTTAAATGATAGTTAAAAGCTGCTTTAGTTAAAGCAGCACTATCTCCAAAAAAAAGTTCTTCTTCTATAAAAAAAAGCTCTTTTATATCAGAAGTTGTTGCAATTTCTATTTTCATCTTTGGTAAATAGTGTACTTTGGTACTAATTTATTTGGTCTATATGACATTTTTACTTTTTTTAAATTTTCAAATCCCATATCATCACCCACATTTATATAATCCACATTAAATTTATCTTTTAAGATTTTTGTGAACTCCCTAAATATAAATTGTGCACAACCAAGTATTTCGAAATCAGTTTTCTCGATAATTACACTTGCTGTTTGTTCATTTATTTGATCACCTACTGTAAAACCTTTTATTTCATCGTTTATATAAATAACAAGTCCAATGATATCAAGATTATCATAATCATTTATTAATCTTTTTATAGCAAATCTTTCAAAATATATACCATCCATAAAAACTTCTACTTCTTCTTTTGGCATATAAGTTGTTCTATCTTTTACCCATTTATTAAATAAAGCTAATACTGCTGCACCATGTTTTTCTTTGTTTAAAATTTCAATTCTATGATCTGGATAAATCTTTTTAAATTTATTTATCTCATTTCTTTTTGATTTATAAGAATCACCTTTTAACTCTATTAGATCTTCTACTTTATAAATATAATCAACAAGTTTTTTTTCAATAATAAAATCTTTTAGCATCTCATATACTAAAGTACCCTCTTCCAAATAATCAACAAAGCCTTCTAATAATTCTTCATGTACATACTCAATTTTAGAATAATTTCTATTACTATTGTGAGCATTCATTATTTCAAAACATTGTAACATTGCATCATAAGTCTTACTTTTTTTACCAATTGGAGGTAAAAGCATAGATAACTCACCAGAACTTAAAATAAACAAACAAAAGGTATCATTTACAATTGCATAAAATCCAGTTGCAGTTGATAACCAGATATAATTACCTGCAAAAGTATAATCACTAACATCTACATTTATTAATTTTAAGTATTTTGTCATTTCATCTTTTGCATTTAAATCAAAGTGTTTTAAAGTATAATTACTTACTGTCAGAGTTGACATTATTTTTCTTTTTCCTTGTGTAAATTTTCAAAATTATACACCTAATTTTGCATTTTGCGTCAAAAATTATAAAAGTTTTTTCTAAGTACCTATTTATCAATATTATGGGATAATCAAAACAAAAATAAAGAGTCTAAAATGCAGGAACCATGGGTAGCTTATGTAGTAGTTGGAACAGTAACAACACTTATGCTTATAGGCAAAAAAATGATATTTTTTGATGACTCAAAAAAGAAAGATAAAAAAGATGATTAACCACAAAATTATAGATTATATTTTTACTTCAGCTTCAATTCAAAGATGGAATGACTATCCTAGAATGGTTGAATTAGTAGAATTAGATAAACAAGCTCATAAATTCATTATTGCATATTTTATTGCAAAACTTGAAGATGATATAAATTACACACACCTAATAGAAGCTGGGATATTCGAATTTTTACGACGAGTTGTTGTAACAGATATCAGACCTGATGTATTTAGAAATGCCTTACAAAAAAAATCAAAAGAGATAAATGCTTGGGTTATAGAAAAACTTCATGATTCTATAAAAGATATTGATGGTGGTAATTTTTTAAAAAAATTTCAAGAATATTTAGAAAATCCAGAGATGTACAAAAAAGAGAGATTTATAAATAAAGCAGCTTCATATCTTGCTACAAAATGGGAATTTTCTATTGTATACCAAACAAGTGCTTTTTTAAATGATGTAGAAGATGTGAAAAAAAGTGTTGAAGAAGAACTTGAAGATTATTATGAATTAATAGGGGTTAGAAAAATTGCCCTTAATAAAAAACTTTCTAAAATAGTTGATTTAAGTGGAAGACTTAGATTTCAAAAAAGATGGTCACAAACTCCTAGAATCCCTGAAACTTCTGTTTTAGGACATATGTTAATAGTTGCACTATTTGGATACTTTTATTCCCTTGATGTGAATGCTTGTGATAAAAGATTGCAAAATAACTTTTATACAGCACTTTTCCATGATTTACCAGAAGCATTAACAAGAGATATTATTTCTCCTGTAAAATATTGTGTTGATGATTTATCTGAAATCATTAGTGAATATGAAATCATAAAAATAGAAGATGATATCATGCCAAATGTTCCTGAAAAAATTAAAGAAGAATTTTCATATCTTTTAGGTTTATATGATGGCATAAAAGATGAATTTTTAGACAAAATCAATGAAGATAGTATACAAATTGTAAATGATAGTTTAGCATCATACAATGTTGATAAATATAATGCAATAGATGGAAAAGCCTTAAAACAATGCGATAAATTATCAGCTTTTATTGAGGCTAGTTTATCAATTTCTCATGGTATAAAATCAAAAGAGTTAGTAAATGGTAAAAAAGAAATTATAAAAACCCTTAAAACTGTTCAAGGTGTAGATTTTAAAGAAATAGCTACAAAAATCGACCTAGCATTTGGAACAACAGGTCAAACTCAAGTTAGAATGGACTTTGAATAAAAGGAAGAACTCTTCCTTTTATTTTATTAGAATTTATATCTTAAATTAATATATCCATATCTTCCTGGATCATTAAAAGTAATTTGGTTTCCACCTACAACTGTATATGAAATATCTTTATAAGTATTTGTTGAAGCATAAGTTTTATCAAATACATTATCAACACCTAAAGTTATTTCAAAATTTTTACTTATGCTATTTTTATATTTTAAGTTAAAAAGAGCATATCCACCTAACTTCTGTTCCCCATTGTCAGTATCAACTTTATTCCAGTTATCAACAGCTACCATTTCTGCTGTTAGTTTATGAATTGAATACTCATAGTTTAAAGCTATATTAGCTTTTAAAGGAGGAATTTCTGCTAAGTTTTTATTTGTTTGACCATCTAGTGCTTCATCTTTTTTACCCCTTTGATAAGCAATTCCATAATCTGCTGAAAAAGAGTCACCAAATAGATAAAAACCGCTTATTTCTGCACCATAAATTTTAGCATCAACATTTTCAAACTTTTTACTTGTAGAATTGTTATAAATATAATCTTTTAACACAGAATAAAAAAGTTTCGATTTAATATTGAAATTACCTATTGTTTTTTCAAAACCAATATCAGCTTCATAGTTTTTTGTTTGTTTTAAGTCTTGATTTCCTTTTGAACCCATTCCAGAAAAATAAAGTTCTCTTGCATCTGGAACTCTAGAAGATTTACCAATTCCAGCAAAATACTTAGTAGATTCATCTTGATTATAAACAGCAAAAACATTTGCACTTAGTGCATTGTATTTTCTTTCATTTTTTGTATTACCATCTGGCTCAATATTTGTATGGTCATATCTTGAACCAAAGTCTAAATTTAATTTACCAAAATCTTTCTCTAATTTTGCAAATATTGCTTTATTTGTAGTATCTGTTGATGGAAAAGAATCAGCAGTTGGTGTAATATTCCCTGTTGTAATTGATGTTTGATAATTATTACTTCTCCAGTTTCTAACACTTGTATCTAATCCAACTGTTAAAATTGAATCAGCAAGTTCCATACTATTTTTTATTTTTGTTCCCCAAATTGATGTTTTCATGTGACTTGTCATATACATCATAGTAGGATTTCTTAATTTAGTACTCATAGGATGGTCAACATCTGAGTAATAATAATCCAAATTCAACTCTTTTGAATACTTACCTAAATCTCTTTTTGTATACCCAATAGTATAAATATTTGAATCATCATAATCGGCATCCATTCCACCAGCTGGATATAATACATTATCGCTTCTGTTTGCCGTATATGAAAGTTTTACTTCTGAACTATCATCTATATTAAAAATTAGTTTAGATAATAGTGTTTTTTTAGTATATGCTTTTTCATTAGAATCTTTATAACGTGTTGTAGAAGGAACACCTTTTTCAACTTGCTGTTCGTAAAAATTATTACCATTTCCATCTTTATATTGGTCACTTTTTTCAGTTGAAGCTGAAAGTAATAATTTAAATCTATCTGTTCCTCCACTTATAGTTGCACTTGCTTTTCTATAATTAAAGCTTCCTGCATTTAGATTGATTTCACCTTGTAAATCTTTTGTTGGTTCTTTTGTATGTACTTGTACTTTTCCACTTAATGTTCCAAAGTTCTCAATATCATATGGACCTTCTATTACTTCTACACTTTCTACATTATTTGTTAATATATGTGATGTTACGGGATCCATTCTATTAGGACAAGCTCCATATATCTTTGCATCATCTATTAATACATTGATATTATCTTTCTTTTGTCCTCTTAAGATAATATCATTTGCAATTCCATTTCTTCTTACAATTGATATTGAAGGTACATTTTTACTTAAAGCTTCCGCTAAATCAGCCGATTTTAGTTGATCTTCACTTATATCTTTAACTACTTTTGTATTTATCTTTTCTAGAACATTTACTGTTGGTACTTCAACTTCATTCCCTAATAAAACTGTTGAAGCAACAATACTTAACAGACATATAGACTTTTTCAATACTCTCTCCTTATTTTTATAATGTATTATTATGTATATCTGTTAATTTTGTGTTAATAGTTAAATTTAATTTTTATTTAATAAGTAAGAAATAATAATGCCAAGACAAATATGATATACTAAAATAAATTTATGGAATAAATATGGCAAAGATTACATTAGAAATTGAAGACAAAAATTTAGATACTGTTTTAACGATATTACAAAGTATAAAAAGTGAACTTATTACTACTATAAATGCAAATGAAAATAAATTAAGTAAAAAACCTTTTAAATATGTACCTAAACATCCAATTAAAAGAAAAGTTATATCTCCAGATGTACCAATAAATAGTACAATAAGTCTAAAAGATGATTATAAAAAGAATCTACAAAATAAAATTAAATAGGAAAACCTTATGCAAATATTTTTAGGAATTATACTAGTTATTATTTTAATAGGAATTATTATATATAAACTAAATAATAAATTTGAGAAAAAAGAGATCATTCTTTTATCTTCTATTGTTATAGTTGTTATATTAGTTTTTACAATGTATCAGAAAAATCAAGAGAATTTTTTCCCAAATACTTTTAAAGAGAAGTATAAACAAGAGAACAATATAGAAATATTAAAACTCTCAAGTGAACTTTTAAATAATAAAGTTGTCTCTTCAAAAGACCACTATATTTATAAATTCACTTATATAATTAAAAAAAATGGCAAAGAGTACTTATGTGTTGCGAATAATGTAAATATTAATAAAATCCAAGATGAATATATTTTTGACAAATGGACTGAAGAGTGTAAAGAACAATAGTCTCTTAAGTCTAAGCAGGCTTAAAAGATTGTTTTGTTTTGCAAACATGAGGAAATAAACAATTATCACACTCAGGTTTTACTGCTTTACAAGTATATCTCCCAAATAAAACCATCGCTTGATGGAAAATATGTAAATCACCTTTTAGTTTTTTTACCAAATGTTCTTCTGTTTGCTCAACAGTTTTTCCATCACTTAAACCTAAACGATGTGATACTCTAAATACATGAGTATCCACAGCCATTAAGTTAGCTCCCTCAGCTTCTATCATAAATACATTTGCAGTTTTATTTCCAACTCCAGCTAATTTCATCAAAGCTTTTGTATCATGGGGAATATCTCCACCATGATTTTCAATAACGCTACGAGCCATTTTTATGATATTTTGTGACTTATTATTAAAAAAAGAACATGAGTTTAACAATTTTTTCACATCTTCAAGACTTGCTTCAGCCAAATCAAAAGGCGTAGGATACTTTTCAAACAATGCAGGAGTAATAATATTCACCCTCTTATCAGTACATTGAGCAGATAGTATAATGGCAATTAAAAGTTCAAAATCATTTTTATAATTTAGTTCTGTAACAGCATCAGAGTATTTCTCAACAAAGGCTTCTTTTATTATCTCAATATCTTTTTTAGTTGCTTTTTTAGCCAAGGTATTCCTTTCAGTCATCATGATGTGATTTTAGTGAATTATTTTGAATATTGGATTAAAAAATAAAAGAATAGTTACTGTTAATACTAAATTAAATCTAAATTTAGTACAATTTAAGATATAAAAAGGAATATCATGTATTTAAGCCAAGATATAAAACCAATAAGTTTTCTAAAGTCTAAAACAGCTGATGTAATCAATGGTGTCAATGAAAATAAAAGAACTGTTATAATTACGCAAAATGGCGAAGCAAAAGCTGTGGTGCAAGATATAAAAAGCTATGAAAATATGCAAAATTCAATCAACTTATTAAAACTAATAATTCTAAGTGAAAAAGATATAGAAAACAAAAACCTAATAAAACAAGATGAAATGTTTAACAATTTAGAAAATAAACTATTCAACTAAATGAAAAACTACGAAGTACAATGGACAAAAATCGCCCAAAACGACCTTTTAAACATAATAGAATATATCAAAACAGATAGTGTAAATATAGCAAAAAAAGTATTCTTTGAAATAAAAGAAGAGTGTGCTAAGCTCTATTATTTTCCTGAACGAAACAGAATAGTACCAGAACTCAATGAAATTGGTATTTCAAAATACAGAGAAGTTATTCACAAACGATGGAGAATCATTTATAAAATAGAAAGCCAAACAGTTTATATTTTATTAGTAGTTGATTCAAGACAAAATTTAGAAGATATTTTGTTTCAGAGGTTGATTGGTTAAGTTAATGAATCTTTTTATTTTATAACAAAAGATTCTTTTATTATTTTAATGTCTTGATTAGTTTCTTTTCATAGTTAAAATTAGAATAATATTTTTAAATGTTATGTTAAATGTATTTTCTTTGTTCAATTAAACAAAGAATGCATTAGATATAATTTTAAGATAATAAGAATAAGGAATTACTATTGAATGATCTCATGGAACTCTTAATAAAAATAGGAACATTTGGAATAGCCCTTTATACTAAACTAGAAATGAATGAAATACTTATTATTATCATTTTATTTATAATTTGTATATATATAGGATACTTAATTTCTAACAAATTAAAACCTGTAATTAATACAGATTTTAAGATTCAATGCCCAAAATATAGTGAATTACAAAGTGGGATTAATGCATGGGCTGTTGAAAGGTGGCTTACCGCAACAACAAAAAATGGTAAAATAGTAACTATCGGCTGTCCTTTTTATACAAAAAATGGAAAATGTAATAACGAAAAAAAATGTAATAAAGTTTAACATAATATATTAATATCATTTAAAATTGTAGATAGAAAGTATTAGATTTTTTAAAAGGTCAAGGCGAAGTTTAAATTTTATGAGGAGCATACACGCAGTATGTGACGATTAAAATTTAAACTTCAACGCAGAGATTTTGAAAAAGATGATACTTTATAATTTTTTTATCTTTTCTATTTCGTCTCGCAATCTAATCGCCTCTTCGAAGTTCAAGTCCTTCGAAGCTTTCGTCATCGCTTTATTAAGCTCTATTAACATCTTCTTTCTCTCAGCAGCTGGCATTTTGTTTAGCTTATCTAACTTCAATGCTACAGCATCATATTCTTCAAGTTTTAAGTTATCTTCTAATACTCTTGAAGTAGTAGTTGGAGTAATACCATGTTTTTTATTGTGGGCTTCTTGAACTTCTCTTCTTTTGTTTGTAACATCTATAGCAAACTGCATAGAGTCAGTTACTCTTTTAGCAAATAGAATAACACGTCCATTTTGATTTCGGGCACCTCTTCCCATAGTTTGGATAAGAGAAGTCTTACTTCTTAAAAATCCTTCTTTATCCGCATCTAAAATAGCCACCAATGAAGTTTCAGGAATATCTAAACCTTCTCTTAAAAGATTGATTCCCACTAATACATCAAATTCACCTAGTCTTAATTGTCTTATGATTTCTACTCTCTCTAAAGTATCTATCTCACTGTGCATATATTTAACTCTAATACCTAGGTCTAAATAGTATGCTGTTAGCTCTTCTGCCATCTTTTTAGTTAAAACTGTAACTAAAACCCGCTCATTTTTTGCAACAACTTTTTTGATTTCATCGTGTAGTTTTTCAACTTGAAATTCACTATCCATAATCTCAATTGTAGGATCTAACAATCCAGTTGGTCTGATTATTTGTTCAGCGACAACTGAACTCATTGAAGTTTCCAATTCATTTGGAGTTGCACTTACAAACAGATAATGTGGTGCTTTATTAATAAACTCATCAAACATCAAAGGACGGTTATCTAAAGCACTTGGTAATCTAAATCCATACTCAACAAGAACTTCTTTTCTACTCCTATCTGCTGCATGCATCCCTCTAAATTGAGGTAAGGATACATGAGATTCATCAACTATAAGTAAAAAATCTTTTCCTATTTGTTCAAAATAATCCATCATAGAATAAGGTGTTTCTCCAGGTTCAAGTCCTGTTAAATGTCGGGCATAGTTTTCAATACCTTTACACATACCAGTGCCCTCAATCATCTCCAAATCAAACTCTACTCGCTGTTTTAGTCTTTGATACTCTACAAGCCTATCTTCAGCTTTTAAAAAGGCTAATCTCTCTTCTAGTTCTTCTTCTATTTTTTTTACGGCAGTTGCTAGGTTTTCACTATTTACAACAAAAGGATTTACTGAATAAATGGTTACATCTTGTACATCTTTTTGTTTGACATTAGTCATGTATTCATGAATAGAGATTGATTCCACTTCATCAGCAAAAAACTCTATACGAATAAATTCATCTTGCCAATAAGCAGGAAATACATCTATAACATCCCCATTTACTCTAAAATCTGCACGATCAAAAAACTTATCATTTCTTTTATAACCCATGTCCACAAGTTTCATTAAAAGTGAACGTTGTGAATACTCAAAGCCCACAGATAATTTTTGTACCATAGATTTATATTCAGCAGGATTTCCCAACCCATAGTTTGCAGATACTGAAGCTACAACAATAACATCATCAAAAGAGAGTAAAGAAGCTGTTGCACTTAACCTCATTCTTTCAAGTTCTGAGTTTATAGAACTATCTTTTTCTATAAATAAATCACTTCTTGGAATATAGGCTTCTGGTTGATAATAATCATAATAAGAGATGAAATATTCCACATGATTATTAGGAAAAAAAGATTTGAACTCACTATAAAGTTGAGCGGCAAGTGTTTTATTATGAGTCATAATTAAAGTTGGTTTTTGGGTTTTTTCAATCACCTTTGCCATAGTATAAGTTTTACCTGAACCTGTAACTCCAAGTAATGTATTATATTGATTACCTGCAAGTATTGATTCACTTAATTTTTCTATGGCTTGGGGTTGATCTCCAGCGGGGCTATATTTACTTTCAACTTTAAATTCTGCTATAACTTATCCTTACTAGTGTTTTTATATTTATACAAATAATACATCAATCTTTCTACTTCTTTACCTTCCCAAATTAAGTGTTTACATAAGAAATCTTTTGATTTATCTTTTTGTACTTCTTTTTTATATTTCTCTATAATTTGTTTTAGTGATATTTGAAGATTTTCCAAACTATCATTTAATATTTCTTCATGAAAAACATCATTACAATTGGGTAAAAAGAGTTCTATATCTCTTTTATACATAGCAATTAGAAAACTTATTTGCCAAGAGTGCCAAGATTTTTTTTCATACTCTTCATATTTATTTTTATAATCTAATAACTTAAATATTTCAAATAATTCTTTTGATTCTTCCCTTAAAGTATTATTGCTTAAAGATTCAAAGGAAGGAGGTAAATTTATAAGTCTTATATTAATGTATTTTTTTGTATCTTCCTTATGGTAAGAACCTAATCCTTTTTTTATATTCTTTATTTTTAAAAGAAATAAAGTCAATAAAAAAATCATTATCAAGATTAGGAAGATAATTAATACAAAAGACAAATTATTCATAAACTTTTTCCTATAAATTCATTATTAGTTAAAACTATATATTCATTACTACAAGTTAAAGATTGTATGTTCTTATATCTTTTTTCATCAATAATATACTCTTTACCCTGATGAAAATGTCCTTCAATTATTATTTTTGCATTATAGTGCTTAACTCTTTTTGAAACAATATCTTTAAAGCTTTTAATATTATGGCAAATATTCTTTCCCAAAAGCCCATAATATATCTTTTTAGAAATAAAATTTTTAAAATCAATTGCATTCATAAAAAGTAAAAATATATGATTTCTAATAAATTTACAATAAACCTCATAAAATTTATCATTTACAAATATATCCCCATGGCTCAAAGCTACTTTTTGGTTTTGATAATTCATAAAAATAGGTTGAGATTCTCTTTTATATACTTTTATTTTGGGAAATAGATTTTTTAAATTATAATCATGATTTCCTTCTAAATATATCATCTCAATATCTTCTGATAACTTATTTAACAAAGAGATTACTTTATTATTTCTTTTAATAAAATATTTACTTTCCTCTGAAATAAAATCAAACATATCACCCATCAAAAACAGTTGTTGTGTTTCGATCTCTTTTGATTTTAATTTTTTTAGAAAAGTTAGGAATTGAGACCTTTTTTCATTGAAGTGAGAATCTGCAATGAATATGGCATTTTCTTTTATATTAGGGAACATTGACAAAATATGATAAGTTTGATGTAAGCATTATAGTTCAAGTTCTTTATAAAAGACTTCCAAAACTTCAAAATTCTTTACACCACCTGGTAAAGTTGCACTAAACTCATCACCCTCTTCTTTTCCCATTAGTTGTTTAGCTAAAGGTGAATTAAATGAAATCATTCCTTTTTCAGCATTTGATTCAACACCACCTACAATTGAGTATTCATACTCTTCATCAGTATCTGTGTTTACTAGTTTTACAGTTGAACCAAATGAAACTCTATCGTGAGGTAAAGAAGTAGGATCAATTATTACAGCTTTGCTTAGAACTGCTCCCAGTTCTGCAATTTGTACATCTATTAATTTTAGTTTTTCTTTTGCAGCATGATATTCAGCATTTTCTTTTAAATCCCCTAATTGTCTTGCTTCTTCAAGTGCAATAACAGTTTCAGGTCTTTCAGTACTTTTTAGAAAATCCAATTCTCCTGTAATTTTTTCATACCCCACATTTGTCATTGGTTCTTTTTCCATTAACCTCTCCATAAATATATTTTCTATTTTAATCTGCTATAATACCCAAAAAATAAAAAATAAAAAATTAATTTACGAAAGAAGATGTAGTATGTCAAAATACGATAGAACTCTAAAACTTTTTGGAGATAATAATTTTGATAAGTTTCAAAATACAAAAATAATACTTTTAGGTGTAGGAGGAGTTGGTTCATTTGCTCTAGACTCACTTTATAGAACAGGAATAACAAATATAACAATAGTAGATTTTGATACTTATGAAGAATCAAATTTAAATAGACAAATGGGTAGTGAAGGTAATATTGGAAGAGTAAAAGTTGAAGCCTTAAAAGAAAAGTACCCAAATGTGCAAATCATACATGAAAAGATTACAGAATCTTGGGTTGATGAATTTGACTTCTCTTCATATTCATATATTTTAGATGCAATTGATGATATTAAACCAAAAGTTAGACTAATTCAAAAATATTACGATAAACTTATAAGTACAAGTGGTAGTGCAAAAAGAATTGACCCATCTAATATTGAATATATTTCAATATGGGATACATACAACGATCCATTTATTAGAAAAATTCGATATGAATTAAAAAAAAGAGGCTTTAAAAAGAAGTTCAAAGTGATTTTTTCAGGTGAAAATCCAAATTGTATTGAAAAAGGAAGCTTTGAGGGTGTTACTGGTTCTTTTGGTTTAATGATGTCTTCTGTTACAATTCAAAAAATAATTGCTAATTAGAAAAAATCAATAAACTATAAGAAAAAAATCAATATAATAAGAATATTTGCAAAAAAGGGAATACATGAGTGGTATGAATAGTGTTGAGCAAATGACTCAAGGGCATCTTAGAAATGTGCAACAATTAGCTGTATTTTATACTGGTAAAAATAATATTTATGCAATTAATATTGCAAAAGTAAAAGCTTTTGTAATAACTGAAGAAGTAACAATAAATGATACTCCATCAGATACTGACATTATAGCTGGTATTGCAACTATTAGAGGGGAACCAGTTACTTTAATAAAACTTGATGCATGGTTAGGTAATAAAACACTGGAATTAGCTGATTATAAGTTAATAATCTATTGTGAATTCAATCATAAGAAAGTGGGTTTTTTAATAAAAGACATGCTTGATATTGTTGAAAAAACCACTGATGAATTAAGACATTCAGAAGAAACTAATTCTAAAATAACTTATACTACCTATGTAAAAGTACATGATAAAGATGAATTATGTACAGTATTTAATGCAGAACAATTATTAAAAGACCTTGGATGGGTAAATGATGGTGATGATGTTATGAATAAGTACGTTGAAGCTCCATTTACTACTAAAAAAGTTGTTTTAGCAGCAGAAGATTCAAATGTAGCAAGAGAAGTTTTAAGAAAATTTTTCAAAAAAGCAAATTTGAAATACGAAATTTATAATAATGGGGCAGATTTATTAGACAGAATTAGAGCAATTAATCCAGACGATGTTGGTTTAGTAATTACAGATATCGAAATGCCAGAAACTGATGGTTTTCAAGTTGCACAATTTATAAAATCAAGTAACAAATATGCTAATATTCCTGTTATTGTAAACTCATCTATGACAACAGATGCTGTTAAAAATAAAATGAGACAAATTGGTGTTGATGGATTTATTGGTAAAACTGATATCCAAGCACTATACACTACATCTAGAGAATTTTTAAACTAAAAATTAGATGATTTTAAATCATCTAATTTTTTAACCACTTCTCAAATATTTCGATTTGTTCATTTGTATTTTTTGTAGAAGTTCCACCAAATGATGTTCTTGCATTCATTGAAGCTTTTAAATCTAAAAATAGTAAAATCTCTTCATCAATATCTTTAATATTATCATTTGAACTTCTTATTTCTTCTAGAGTTAATTCACTAATATCTTTGTTTAAACTATTTGCAACTGCAACTACATCTTTGGTGATATAATATGCAGTTCTAAAAGGCATAGCTTGTTTTTGAACTAAATAATCAGCTAAATCAGTAGCACTCAAGTGTCCTATTTTACAAGCGTTTGCCATTCTCTCTACATTTATTATCATAGTTTTTATAACTTCATTTAAAATAGAAATAGAGATTTCAATAGTTTTAACAGAATCAAAAACACCTTCTTTATCTTCTTGTGTATCTTTATTATAAGCTAGTGGTAAACCTTTCATAACTGTGAATAATGAGACTAAATTCCCATAAACTCTTCCAGTTTTTCCTCTTAATAATTCAGGAACATCAGGATTTTTCTTTTGTGGCATTATTGAAGATGTTGTTGCATATTCATCACTCATTCTTACAAATTGGAACTCATAAGATGACCAAGTAACTAACTCTTCAGATATTCTACTTATGTGCATCATTGCTGTACTTATATTAAATAAAATTTCTAAAGCAAAATCTCTATCTGAAACAGTATCAAGAGCACTTATAGTTGGAGAATTAAATCCTAATTTTTCAGAAGTAGAAAACCTATTTATATTATGCGGAGTTCCAGCAAGTGCTGCACTTCCTAAAGGGCAGTAATTATTTCTTTCATATGAGCTTTCAAATCTTTCAAAATCTCTTTTAAACATATTTGCATAAGCCAATAGATGATATCCAAAGTTAATTGGTTGGGCATGTTGTAAGTGTGTCATACCAGGAATTAAAGTTTCAGTATGTTTTTTAGCAACTTCCACAAATGTATTTACAAGCTCTTTTAACTGTACTTTTATTGATAAATTTTTATCTTGTACATAAAGTCTAAAATCAGTAGCAACTTGGTCGTTTCTACTTCTTGCAGTATGAAGTCTTTTCCCAGCTTCACCAATTATCTCAGTTAATCTACTCTCAACTGCCATATGAATATCTTCATGTTCAATTTTAAATTCAAAAGCTCCTGATTCCATCTCTTCTTTTACTTGAAGTAATCCTCTCTCAATGTCTTCTTGATCTTTTATTGTCAAAATCCCTTGTTCTTTTAACATTTGAGAGTGAGCAATTGAACCTTTTATATCTTGTGCATAAAGTTCTTTATCAAACATAACTGAGGCATTAAATTCATCCAAAAGCTTTGCATTTGTATTTTTTAAAATTTGGTCATTTGCCATTAAAACTATCCTTTATAATCTGCTTTAAATTTTTTGCATTATATCAAAAGATTTATTATGATGGGATTTGCAACTTTTAATTAGTAATTTGAGATTTTGTCATTTGAGAGTGTGATTTGATGTTTATACATATTTGCTTTGATTAAAATATCTGAATATTCTACAGGATTATTCTCTTTATCAAAAGATAATCTATGCAAAGATAAAAGTGCAGAGCCCTCTTTTATACCTAACTTTTGCGCTTCTTCTTTTGTAGAGTCTTTTGCTTCCACTGTCTCTTGAGCATTAAAAAATTCTATATTGTATTCATCTTTTAAGAAAGTATATAAAGACTCTATATTAAACTTTTTCTTTAAATTTGGAACTTTATCAAAATCCAAATAATTTAACATCAAAGCAAAAGGTATTCCATCCATCTCTCTAAATCTTTTTATGCACAACAGAGTATCACATTTTAATAACTCTTTTACATAATGCTCTTTTTTAATAACTTCAAATTCAATTGATTTAGTAGTAAGTTTATGATTTTGTTTATTTAATCTTTGAGTTAGTGAGCCAATTGAATTTGCATCATAAAGGATTTTTTGTTCTTTTATATATGTTCCTGAACCTTGTTTTCGTTCTAAGACATTATCTCTTTCAAGTAATTCAATAGCTTTTCTTATAGTTATTCTACTTACTTCATACTCTTTTTCTAGCTTTACTTCAGGAGATAATAAATCTCCAGGTTTATAATTGTCTTGAATATCTTTTAATAATTTTTTCTTTAATTGTATATATAAGGGAATACCATTTTTAGCAAACAATAATCATATCCTTTGATTTATATATTTGACATTTTATCATTTGATAAAATTATCTTGTGTTTGTACATATCTGATTTGATAACCAAATTTGAATACTCTATTGGCTTGTTACTTCTGTCATATGAGAGTCTTTTTAAAGACAATAAAGGAAAACCTTCTTTTACATTTAATCTTTTAGCTTCATCTTTATTTGCAGCTTTTGCTTCTACTATCTCTTCTGCGTTATAAAATTCAATATTATACTCTTCTTTTAAAAAGGCATACAATGATTCAAGATTTAGCTTTTTCTCAATATCAGGTACAGTATTTACATCAAAATAGTTTATCATCAATGCAAAAGGAACTTCATTTAACAATCTAGTTCTTCTAATGCATAATAGTTTTTCACAATTTAGCATATCTTTTACAAAATGTTCTTCACCCTCTTCAATTATTTCAAAAGATATAGATTTTGTAGTAAGAAGATGTTTTTGTTTTTCTAATCTTTGGGTTAAAGACCCAATAGAATTTGCATCATAAAGGACTTTCTTTTCTTGTACAAAAGTTCCTTTACCTTGCTTTTTAATAACTACATTTTCTCGCTCTAACTCTTCAATAGCTTTTCTTACAGTTATTCTACTTACTTGATATTTCTCTTCAAGTTTGCCCTCAGCTGGTATAATATCATCAGCTTTGTAATTTAACTTAATATCTTCCAATAATTTCTCTTTTAATTGAAGATATAATGGTATACCATTTTTAGCAAACAAAAGTATTTCCTTTTAAGATAAATATTGATTTGTAATATATTATAACAATATATTCTATTTATTATTGCATATTACATAATTCAATTTTAAAGTGTACTTAATATTTGTTATAATGAATTATTTAATAACTCCAAAGATTTTTCTTTTTCAATATTTACTCTTTTTTCATCCCAATTTAACTCTTTTTGCATTATTTCTAATACTTTGTCTAAAATCTCTTTTGCAGCTTTTTTATCAATCAAGGCCAAAGATGTTCTTCTTACTATATAATCCATAGGTTTTTGTACAAACTCTTCTTTAATAGTATAAATTAATTCTGCATTAGTATGTGCATAGTCTTTATGTAATCTCTGTATTTTTTTAGTACAACTTAAAACATCATTTGCTTTATCACCATACATTTTAATCAAATATTTTTTAATATCTTCATCTAAACAATCAACTTGCATCTCTTTTGTAAAGTTTTCACTTCCTATTAATTTTAATTTTTTTGTTTGGCACTCTTTGTTTTCTAAAGCAAATTTAGAAGTCACATAATCAACAAGCTCTTCTGACATCTTTCTATAAGTTGTCCATTTGCCACCTAAAATACTAACTAAGCCAGAATCAGAGCTAATAATAATATGCTCTCTTACAATACTTTTTGTTGAGGCATTTTTAGGCGCTGCTACTAATGGTCTTATTCCACACCATGACGATAATATTTCACTTTCATCAATTTTTAAATCAAAATATATTTCTAAGTGTTTTAATATATATTTTATATCTTCAGCAGAAACCTCTGGATGTTCACTTAGAGTTGTTTTTTCATCTGTAGTTCCAACTAAACATTTACCCATCCAAGGAAGTATAAATAAAACTCTTCCATCTTCAGTTTTTGGAATCATCAAACCTTCATCAGAAGGCAAATACTTTTTGTCTAATACAATATGAATACCAGAACTTAAGTCAAGCATTTTTTTTGCTTCTTTATTATCTAAAGTTCTTACCTTATCAGAAAATGCTCCCGTTGCATTTATTATAACTTTTGAGTTTACAATATAAGTTTCATCTGTAATTTTATTTCTTACTTTTACCCCAGAGATTTTTCCCTCTTCGTATAAAAACTCTTCAACTTCACTATAATTTCTACAATCAGCCCCAAACTTTTGAGCTGTTTTAAGTAGTGTTACATTCAATCGTGAGTCATTAAAACTTCCATCATAATATTTAACTCCACCTACTAAGGCATTTTTTTTGATACTTGGAAAGTTATTTATCATCTTATCTTTACATACAATTGAACTTCTACCAAGACCTCTTCTTCCTGATACAAAATCATATAAACTCAAACCAATAAACATATAAGGTAATTCCCACCATTTATATATAGGAGTTACAAGGGTAAGTCTAGAACATAAGTGAGGAGCATTTTTCAAAAGTCTTGATCTCTCTTTTAATCCCTCTTTTACTAAATTGAATTGGTCCATATTCAAGCCCTTCACAGCGGCTTCCAAATAACGAACTCCACCATGTACTAGTTTTGTACTTCTAGAACTAGTTCCTTCAGCAAAATCATTTTTTTCTAATACTAAAGTTTTAAAGCCTCTTGATGCCGCATCTAAAGCTGTTCCACTTCCTGTTGCTCCCCCACCTATAATAATAATGTCAAATTTATTACTTTCCATAATTTTACTATCCTTAAATAGATTACATTATAAGGTTATAATGTTATTGAAGACATTATAATGATATAACTATAAAAAGAATATTAAATAATTTCAAATAATTAAAAATTGCACTTAAAGTATTGACTTAAAAAAGAAGTGCTTTTTTGCAATTTATAAAATGTAATTTAAGTAATTTATAAGGTCAATGCAAGCAAGCTCCCATCGAACCGCAATGCTATTTTATTGCTACGTTTAAAGATGAAAAAGATTTTAATTAAAGACAATAAAATACTGACATTCTTAAGCATACTTTAAAATTCTATACGTCACTATTAAAGACAACATTATAATGTTATGATGTAAATTTATTACATTGATAATTTTATTAATATAATAATTCTAGCAAGGAGATTGAATGTCATTAGAACTTGAGAATGTGTCAATGAAAGTTGATGGACAAACTCATATTTATAATACAAACCTAACACTACAAAAAGGTACGATGAATGTACTTCTAGGTAGAACCTTATCAGGAAAAACAACCTTGATGAGAATAATGGCAGGATTGGATGTACCTACAACAGGAAAAATTCTGTGGGAAGGAAAAGATGTTACTAGAATGAGAGTTCAAGATAGAAAAGTTGCGATGGTCTATCAGCAATTTGTCAATTATCCTTCAATGAGTGTATATGAAAATATTGCAGCACCTTTGAGAATAATGAAAAAAGATTCAGATGAGATAGACAAAGCAGTTAGAGAAACAGCTGCACTTATGCGTTTAACAAATATGTTAGATAGAAAACCCTTAGAATTATCAGGTGGGCAACAACAAAGATGCGCACTAGCTCGTTCACTAGTAAAAGGTTCTGGTTTAGTACTATTAGATGAACCCCTTGCAAACTTGGATTACAAATTAAGAGAAGAATTAAGAGAAGAGATACCAAAAATGTTTGAAAAATCTGGAGCAATTTTTGTATATGCTACAACTGAACCAGAAGAAGCACTATTATTAGGTGGAAATGTTGTGACATTATGGGAAGGTAAAATAACACAATTTGATGAAACTACAAAAGTTTATCACAGACCAAATACGGCAATTACTGCAAAAGTTTTCTCAAACCCTTCAATGAATTTTTTAAATATAAAAAAAGAAGGTGATTATTTTTATTATGGAGATAGACAAAAAGCACTTGCTACAAATGGGCTAAAAGATATAAAAGATGGAAAATATCTAGCAGGCTTTAGACCAAATCACTTAGAGCTTACAAAAAAATCAGAAAATGCAATTGAGTTTTCTGCCCACTTAGATGTTACAGAAATAACAGGATCTGAGACTTTTTTACATATGCAACACAAAGAAGACAATTGGATTGGTCTAGTTCATGGAGTACATGACTTAGAATATAACTCAGAAATATCAGTGTATTTAGATACTCGTCATATTTTTGTATTTTCTCATGATGGCGATTTAGTTAAAACTGCCTCTTATGTAGAAGAAAGATAGAAGGAGAAGAAATGGCAAAAATAACTCTTTCAAACTTAGCCCATAGTTATATGGAAAATCCAATTTCAGATAAAGATTATGTACTACAACCTTTAAATCATGAGTGGGAAGATGGAGCAGCTTATGCCCTACTTGGACCTTCTGGATGTGGAAAATCAACTTTACTAAATATTATATCTGGAATTATAACTCCATCAGAGGGAAAAATTCTATTTGATGATAAAGATGTTACAAATGAAGATACAGCACATAGAAATATTGCCCAAGTATTTCAATTCCCCGTTGTCTATGACACAATGACAGTCAGACAAAATCTAGAATTTCCTTTAAAAAATAGAAAAGAAAAGCCTGAATATATCAAACAAAGAGTTGATGCTATTGCAAAAGCAATAAAAGTTGAAGATATTTTGGATAACAAAGCAAGTGGTTTAACAGCTGATGCCAAACAAAAAATATCTTTAGGTAGAGGAATGGTAAGAGAAGATGTAAATGCAATTTTATTTGATGAACCTTTAACTGTGATTGACCCTCATATGAAATGGGAATTAAGAACTCAATTAAAAGCTTTACACAAAGAGCTAAAACATACAATGATATTTGTAACTCATGACCAAACAGAAGCTTTAACCTTTGCTGATAAGGTTGTAGTTATGAACCAAGGAATAGTTTTACAAATAGGAACTCCAGAAGAATTATTTGAAAAACCAGCACATACCTTTGTGGGATATTTTATTGGTTCACCAGGAATGAATCTTTTTGATGTGAAAATTAATGGAAACATAGCAACTTTAGATGATTATACAATTGAATTAAATTCTAAATATAAAGATTTAGAAGGTGTGATTCAATTAGGAATAAGACCTGAATTCATAAACCTTTGTGAAGATGGAGAGGGAATCAAAATAGATATTACCAGGATAGAAGATGTGGCTCACCATAAGATTGTACGAGCAAAATACAAAGATAATAATATAAATATAATAGTTTCAGAAGATACAAAAATCACTTCAACAATGAGTAGCATGACTTTTGATTTAGAAAAAATCAATGTATATGAAAATGATTGGATAGTCCAAGGAGAAGCACTATGAAAAAAACTGTAAATCAAAAGGCATGGTTTCTTGTACTTCCAGTACTAATCCTTGTTGGTTTTTCAGCTGTTATTCCTTTAATGACAGTTGTTAATTATTCAGTTCAAGATACCTTTGGAAATAATGTATTTTTCCCTGCTGGATTACAATGGTTTGAAGAAGTTCTTCACTCAGAGAGAATTCATGCGGCCTTAGGAAGACAGATACTTTTTACAGGAATTATTTTAGCAATAGAGATTCCTCTTGGTATTTTTATTGCTTTACATATGCCTAAAAAAGGGTTTTGGTCATCAGCTTGTTTAATATTAGTTGCTCTTCCACTACTTGTTCCTTGGAATGTTGTTGGTACTATTTGGCAAATATTTGGAAGAACTGATATTGGACTTTTGGGTCATACTTTAGTATCAATGGGGATTGATTATAACTACACCCAAAATGTACTTGATGCATGGGTTACAATAATTGTAATGGATGTATGGCATTGGACTTCGTTAGTTGTTTTACTTTGTTATGCAGGATTACAATCAATTCCATCAGCTTATTACCAAGCAGCAAAAATCGACCAAGCTTCAAAATGGAGTGTTTTTAGATATATCCAACTTCCTAAAATGATGGGAGTATTGCTAATTGCTAGTTTGCTTAGATTTATGGATAGTTTTATGATTTATACTGAACCTATGGTTGTAACAGGTGGTGGGCCTGGAAATTCTACTACATTTTTATCTATAGATTTAGTTAAAACAGCAATTGGTCAGTTTGATTTAGGACCAGCAGCAGCTTTTTCACTAATATATTTTCTAGTGATACTATTAACATGTTGGGCATTTTTTACAATCATGACAAACATAGATAAAGAAGAGGAGTAATTTATGAGTACAGCAATTAAAAAAGGCTTTTTTAGCAGTAAATCTCCTACTATTATGCTTATATATATTATCTTTTTGATGTTACCTGTTTATTGGTTAGTAAATATGAGTTTTAAAACAAATGAAGAGATATTGGGAACTTTTTCACTTTTTCCTAATGATCTTACTTTTCATAATTATATTGTTATATTCACAGACCCTACTTGGTATTGGGGATATATCAACTCAATGATATATGTTGTAATGAATACGGTTATTTCTGTTTTAGTAGCACTTCCAGCAGCATATGCTTTTTCGAGATATAGATTTTTAGGAGATAAGCATTTGTTCTTTTGGTTATTAACTAACAGAATGGCACCACCTGCTGTATTTGCGCTGCCATTCTTTCAACTTTATTCAAGTGTTGGTTTATTTGATACACATATTGCGGTGGCTTTAGCTCATACATTATTCAATGTTCCATTATCTGTTTGGATTTTGGAGGGATTTATGCGTGGTGTACCAAAAGAAATAGATGAAACTGCATATATTGATGGATTTAGTTTTTTTGGATTTTTTACAAAAATCTTCACTCCATTAATTGCTTCTGGTATTGGTGTTTGTGCATTTTTCTGTTTTATGTTCTCTTGGGTTGAATTACTTTTAAGTAGAACATTAACAGCTGTTAATGCCAAATCAATAGCAGTAACTATGACAAAAACAATATCAGCTTCTGGAGTTGATTGGGGCGTTCTAGCAGCAGCAGGTGTTTTAACACTTGTTCCTGGTGCCATAGTTATATATTTTGTTCGTAATCACATTGCCAAGGGTTTATCTCTTGGACGAGTTTAAGGAGGTTTAGTATGAATTTATCATGGATGGCTTGGACAAGTGGAACTGCAATATTTTTCATTTGTATCTTTGTTGCACTTATAATCATGACTATCTGGGCCATTAAGTGGCCGCAGGCACCAAGAGTAGGAATTTTACGAATAAAAACCACTCCTGGTGATCGACTTTTTCTAAGTCTTTTAGGCTCGGCATTTATTTGCCTTGGCTATTTAGCAATGTTTGGTACTCCAATTTACGGGGGAATGGTTCTTTGTCTTTTTTATGCTATAGCAGTTTTTCGCTGGGTATAAAAATACTAAAATAAAATTATCAAATTTTATTTTATTTATAACAATTTAACTTAAGAAGGGGAAAAGAATGAAAATAAAAAATAAGATTACTACTTCACTTGTAGTAGGAATATTAGGACTAAGTAGTTGTGCTTTTAGTGCAGATATGAATAAATGGATTGATGAATTTCAACCCTCATCATTAACTAAAGCTCAACAAAAAGATGAGCTTACTTGGTTTAAAGATGCTGCAAAACCTTACAAAGGTATGACTATAAAAGTTGTATCTGAAAGTCTTACAACTCACTCATATGAGAGTAAAACTTTGGCAAAAGCATTTTACGATATTACAGGAATAAAAGTTATTCATGACCTCATTGGGGAAGGTGATGTTATTGAAAAACTACAAACACAAATGCAAACAGGGCAAAATATTTATGATGCTTATGTAAATGATTCTGATTTAATAGGTACACATTGGAGATATAAACAAGTTAGAAATTTAACTGATTGGATGAAAGGTGACGGTAAAGCTGTTACAAATCCAAACTTAGATTTAAATGATTTTATGGGATTATCTTTTACAACTGCTCCTGATGGAAAACTATATCAGTTACCAGATCAACAGTTCGCTAACCTTTATTGGTTTAGATATGATTGGTTCACGGACCCAAAAAATATGGCTGATTTTAAAGCAAAATATGGTTATGAATTAGGTGTTCCAGTTAACTGGTCTGCATATGAAGATATTGCAGAATTCTTTACAGGAAGAGTAATCGATGGTAAAAAAGTTTATGGACATATGGATTATGGTAAAAAAGATCCTTCATTAGGTTGGAGATTTACTGATGCTTGGATGTCAATGGCTGGAGAGGGTGATCCTGGTTTACCAAATGGACTTCCAGTAGATGAATGGGGAATTAGAGTAAATGAAAAATCTCAACCAGTTGCTTCTTGTATGGATAGAGGGGGAGCTACAAACTCACCAGCTGCTGTTTATTCTATTGAAAAATACAACAAATGGTTGAAAGAATATGCTCCACCAAGTGCTGCTGGTATGGTATTCTCTGAAGCTGGACCTGTTCCTGCACAAGGTGAAGTTGCACAACAAGCTTTCTGGTATACAGCTTTTACAGCAGATATGGTAAAAAAAGGTCTTCCAGTTGTAAATGCTGATGGTACTCCAAAATGGAGAATGGCTCCATCACCACATGGTGCTTATTGGAAAGAAGGAATGAAAGTTGGTTATCAAGATGTTGGTTCTTGGACTTTAATGAAATCAACACCTCTAAAAAGAGCTCAAGCTGCTTGGTTATATGCACAATTTGTTACATCAAAAACAGTTGATGTTAAAAAATCACATTTTGGTTTAACATTTATAAGAAAATCTAGTATTAATGATAAATCATTTACACAAAGATCTCCAAAACTTGGTGGTTTAGTTGAATTTTACAGATCTCCTGCAAGAACACAATGGACTCCAACAGGAACTAATGTACCTGATTATCCAAAATTGGCACAATTATGGTGGCAAAATATTGGTGATGCATCATCAGGTGCAAAAACTGCACAAGAGGCTTTAGATTCACTTTGTTTAGCTCAAGAGAAAATTCTATCAAGAATTGAAAGAGCTGGTATCCAAGGTGATATTGGACCAAAACTTAATGAAAAGAAAACTGCTGAATATTGGCTAAAACAACCAGGTGCTCCAAAACCTAAATTAGCTAATGAAAAACCAGCACCAGTAACTATTTCTTATGATGAATTAATCAAATCTTGGAAATAATTTTATAAATCTAAACAAAAGTTGAGCTTGACTCAACTTTTGTTACTCTAAAGTGAGAATAAATGAAATACATACTATCAATAGATCAAGGTACAACTTCTAGCCGAGCAATTCTATTTAATAAACAAATGAAAATAGAAAAAATTTCGCAAGAAGAGTTTCCTCAACATTTCCCTCATTCTGGTTGGGTTGAGCATAATCCTGAGGATTTATTTAATACAGTTTTAAATAGCTGTAAAAATGTATTAAAAGATGCGAATGCTAGTATAGAAGATATTGTATCTATTGGAATAACTAATCAAAGAGAGACAACTGTTGTATGGGATAAAAATACAGGAAAAGCAGTTTATAATGCAATTGTATGGCAAGATAGAAGAACATCAAAAGAGTGCGATGTCTTTAAAGAAGCAGGACACGAAAAGATGATTAGAGAAAAAACTGGTTTATTATTTGACCCTTATTTTTCTGCTATGAAATTAAAATGGATTTTAGAAAATGTTAAAGGTGCTAAAGAAAAAGCTCTTAATGGAGATTTATTATTCGGAACAGTTGATACTTTTTTAATCTGGAAATTAAGTAATAAAAAAAGCCATGTTACAGATGCTACAAATGCTGCTAGAACAATGTTATACAACATAAAAACAAATGAATGGGACAAAGAGATTTGTACCCTTTTAGATATTCCAATGGGTATATTACCCGAAGTTAAAGATTGTGCAGATGATTTTGCAAATATTAGTAAAGAGTATTTTGGAAAAGAAGTACCTATCAATGGAGTTGCAGGAGATCAACAAGCTGCTCTTATAGGGCAAGCTTGTTTTGAACCAGGAATGGTAAAATCAACTTATGGAACTGGGTGTTTTGCTATTTTAAATATTGGCTCAAATATGATTTTATCAAAAAATAGGCTGCTTACAACTATTGCATATAGATTTAATGGTCAAACAACTTATGCCTTAGAAGGTTCAATTTTTATAGCTGGTGCCGTTGTCCAATGGCTAAGGGATGGGTTAAAAATCATAAAACGCTCAAAAGAGGCTCAAGAACTAGCACTCAATGCTGATCCAACAGAGCAACTCTATTTTGTACCTGCATTCACAGGACTTGCTGCTCCTTATTGGGATACTCAGTGTAGAGGCGCTATTTATGGACTTACAAGAAATACAGGACCTGAAGATTTTGCAAAAGCTGCTTTAGAAAGTGTAGCCTATCAAACTAAAGATTTATTAGAAGCTATGTATAGTGATTGGAATAATTTTGGAGAGTGTATTGATTGTGCTAAAAACTCTGTTTTAAGAATTGATGGTGGAATGTCAGCTTCAGATTATACTGTTCAATTTTTATCTGATATGTTAGGAACTTCAGTTGATAGACCTGAAATACTTGAAACAACTGCACTTGGCGTTGCTTGGCTTGCTGGAATGAAAGCAGGATTTTATCCTTTAAAAGAAGAGTTCTCAAAAGGCTGGAAGCTAGAAAAAGAATTCAAACCTACTATTAGTGAAGAAAAAAGATACGACCTTTATGCAGGCTGGAAAGACGCTGTACAGAGAACACTTTCAAAAAAATCAAATCAAATCTAACAAATTTTAAAGATGAATTTAATTCATCTTTAGAATAAATATTTCACTCTCAAAATTTATTATAACATTATAATCTTTAAGTTTTGCCTAAGTTTTAAGTCATTATAATGTTATGATAATATTCAAGGGGAAAAAATGAAAAATTTAAATCAAAATGAAATAATAAAATCTAATAATTTAGAAATAAATATAAATGAACCAATGAAAAACCTAATATGTGGAGAATGGAAAGGAAGTGATGAAACTGCACAGAATATAAATCCTTCTGATATTGCAGATATAGTATCAACTTATTATAAAGGAAGTTATGAGCATGTATCACAAACTATTGAGTTTGCTTCAAAAGTACAAAAGTCTTGGGCAAAATCTTCAATCTCATTAAGAGAAGAAGTATTAAAAGATATAGCAATTAAACTTCTTGATAATAAAGATTACTTTGGTGAAATAATAGCAAGGGAAGCTGGAAAACCAATAAAAGAAGCAATAGATGAAGTTGTAAAATCAGCTGAATTTTTTAATTATTTTGCAGCAGAAGCTATTAGAATGAAAGGTGCATTTATGGATTCACCAAGAGATAATGTTGATATAGAAGTAATACATGAACCAATAGGTGTAATTGGTGTCATTACACCTTGGAACTATCCATTAGCAATTCCAGCTTGGAAAATAGCCCCTGCCCTAGCCTATGGAAATAGCGTGATATTAAAACCATCAAGTAATACTCCAGCAATCGCATATATACTAGCTAAAATAATTGACTCAACAAAACTACCTAAAGGTGTATTTTCATTGACATTTGGGCAAGGTGGAGTAATAGGTGATACTTTAGCACAATCAAAAAAAGTGCAAGGAATAACTTTCACAGGTTCTGTTGCTGTTGGTAAAGAACTTGCTAAAAAATCTATTGATTCTATGACTAAATTACAATTAGAAATGGGAAGTAAAAATTCACTTATAATACTTGATGATGCAGATATTAATACAGCAGTTGAAGCTTCTATAAAAGGCGCTTACAATGCAAATGGTCAAAAATGTACTTCTTGTTCAAAACTAATTGTTACAGAAGGTATTTATGAAGAGTTTATAAGTGCTTTTAAAAATAAAATGCAATCATTAGTTGTAGGAAATGCTATGAATCCATCAAGTCAAATTGGACCGTGTATTGATAAAAAACAATTAGATGCTAACTTAGAGTATATCAAACTTGGACAAGAAGAAGGAGCTACTTTAGTTTGTGGAGGAGAAGCTATAAAAACTGATACCCAAGGATTTTATTTCTCACCTGCTCTATTTGTAGATGGAAAATCTTCTATGAGAATAAACCAAGAAGAGATGTTTGCAGCTATTGCTTGTGTGATAAAAGTAAAAGATTATGATGAGGCAATTGAAGTATTAAATGATACAGAATTTGGATTATCAGGTGGAATTATTACAAATGATTTGAAAAAATCTATGCAGTTTAAACATGATGCAGAAATAGGAAATGTAATGATAAATCTTCCAACAGCTGGAATGGATAATCATGTACCATTTGGTGGTAGAAAAAGTTCATCTTATGGTTCAAGGGAAAAATCATATACAGCAAGTGATTTTTATACAACTACAAAAACTGTATATATCAAATACTAAAAAAGGGGAAAGAAACTCTTTCCCCTTTTTAATTCATATTACTTTTTGATTAGATTGGTAAAACTCTAATATTTTCATCTACTTTTTGTTTTAATACAGACTCAATTGCATAAAGTGTTCCTGTATCTCCAGATGCACATCCATTACATGCACCTAAGTATCTAATATAAATATCATAATGAGGAGTATTTTCTTTAATATCAATAATCTCCATGTTTCCACCATCCATTGCAAGCATTGGTCTAATTTCACCATCTAAAACTTCATCAATTAATTTTATTCTTTGAACAATTGTCATTTTATCAAAGCTTGATTGTCCAGCTGCACTTGCATCTGCTGCTTGTTTTAATTTATCATGTTCCATTTCAGCATGAACATCTTTTAAAATATCTACTAAATAAATATCTTTTGCTTCATGTCCACCTGGTTTGATACATGACTTACAAAATGCTCCAGCTTTTGTATAATCAGTTACTTCTTCAACAGTTTGTAAATTATTTAATTTAATAACTTCTTGTAAAGTTGCTAATGAAACCCTTGCACATTCACAAACTATAATCTCAGATTCTAAAGATTCCATATCAACACCTTTATATGTTGATGCAGCTTTTTTTATAACATCATATGCCATAACTGAACAGTGCATTTTTTGAGGTGGAACAGCAGGAACATCTGGATGATCTCTTAATGCTTTTTCAACATCAATATTTGTAATTTTAATTGCTTCATCAACAGTTTTTCCTATACATAATTCAGCCATAACATCAGAAGAAGCGATTGCAGTTCCACATCCAAAAGATTTGAATTTAGAATTTACAATTACATCAGTTGTTTCATTAACAACCCAATATAATCTTACAGCATCACCACATGATTCAGCTCCAAAATCTGCAACGATTAATTTTCCGCCAGCATCTTTAGCCATCTCTTCTGTAATCTCACCTTGGTGAGTTGGTTCATCCATTCTTCTTATTACTTGATTTGAGTATTCATCCCAAATTGAACCGCTTATTAAATCATTTTTTGCCATTTTATATTCCTTTTAATATTTTTATAATTGTGAAACGTGATCTTTTGGTGTATAAGCATAAGAACTAGAAATATTTCTTAATCTATTTACAGCATTTTTAATCACAGTAATCGCATAATCAATCTCTTCTTCAGTATTAAATCTGCTTAAAGAAAATCTAACACCTGTATGAGCCAATTCACTATCACTTCCAAAAGCATTCATAACTGGATTTGCTTCTAAATCCTCACTTGCACAGGCACTTCCAGTTGATGCACCTATTGTTTTTTGGTTCATATCCCAAAGCATAGATTCACCTTCAACACCTCTAAATGAGATTAAAGTTGTATTTGGAGTTCTATTTTCTTTTCCACCAATAACTAATGTTTCTGGTATTTCTAAAATTGCATTTTCTAATTTATCTCTTAATTTTCTTACATGATTCTCTTCATAAGCCAATGCTATTTCTGAAGTTGCAAGTTTCATAGCTAAACCCATACCAACCATAGAAGCAACATCAACTGTTCCAGCTCTATGTCCACCCATTTGTTCACCACCATGTAAAAGTGGAGTTAGTTCAAAACCTTTTTGAACATAAGTTCCACCTACACCTTTTGGTCCATGGAATTTATGTGCTGAAAAAGACAAGTAGTTTACATTAGATGCTTGTACATCAACTCTAATTTTTCCAATTGCTTGTGTAGCATCTGTGTGAAAAGCAACTCCAGCTTCTTTACAAATTGTCCCAATTTCTTTTATTGGAAAAATTTTACCAGTTTCATTATTTGCCCACATAATAGATACAAGCGCTGTTTCTTCTTTTATATGTTCTTTTACTAAAGAAGCATCTAATGTACCATCTTCATTTACAGGTAAATAAGTTACATTTACACCTTGTGATTCTAAAAATCTACAGGTTGCAGTAACAGCTGGATGTTCTACTTCTGAAGTAATTATGTGATTTTTATTACCATTTAAAATTTTATCAATCCAAATACCTTTTATAACAGTATTAATACTTTCTGTTGCATTTGCAGTGATTATTATATCATCGGCATCAGCTGCATTTATACCTTCGTATAAGTAATTTAATGCCTCAACCATTTTAGGGTGTGTTCCTGCTCCAAATTTATGTAAAGAGTTTGGATTTCCATAAATGTGACAAAAAAATGGCTCCATCGCTTTAAAAACTTCTGGATCAACTTTTGTAGTGGCATTGTTATCTAAGTAAACTTCCATATTTTAATTCCTATCTTTTTCTTTATTCATATGCAAATGCTATTCCGTAAAATTATAGCTTTTTTATACTTTTTTTGGAATTATAAAAGAAATAGGATAAAAATTGTCTTAATTAAATAGAATAGCTAAATTTATTTATAAATAAACTCTATAGTTTAATCTAAGATTAAAAGATAAAGTTATATAAATTACTAAACAGCTAATTAATATATATATGTTAAATTTACAAATAGGACAATATTAGTCCTATTTAGAATTGGAGAGATTATGAGTAATAATAAAATTCAAAATGTTATAAAAAATGACTACAAATTAGGCTTTGAAACCATTGTAAATTCAGATACATTTCCAAATGGTTTGAATGAAGATGTTATAAAAGCTATATCAAAAAAGAAAAATGAACCACAATGGCTTTGTGATTTTCGTTTGAAAGCTTATAAAAAATGGCTTACAATGGAAGAACCCGAATGGTCAAGTTTACAAATAGATAAAATAGATTATCAAGACATTTCATACTATTCGGCTCCAAAAAAAGAATTAGATTCTTTAGATGAAGTAGATCCAAGTATTTTAAAAACCTATGAAAAACTTGGAATTCCACTTGAAGAACAAAAAATGTTAGCAGGTGTTGCAGTTGATGCTGTATTTGATTCAGTATCTGTTAAAACAACTTTTCATAAAGAGTTAGAAGAATTAGGAATAATATTTTGTTCAATTAGTGATGCTGCAAATAAGCACCCTGAACTATTACAAAAATATCTAGCTTCTGTTGTACCAGCAGGAGATAATTATTTTGCCTGTTTAAATAGCGCTGTTTTCACAGATGGGAGTTTTGTATATATTCCACCAAAAACAAGATGTCCAATGGAATTATCAACTTATTTTAGAATCAATGCTTTAAATACTGGGCAATTTGAAAGAACATTAATAATTTGTGATGATGACTCTTATGTATCATATAATGAGGGCTGTTCTGCTCCAATGAGAGATAATAGACAACTTCACGCAGCAGTTGTAGAACTAGTAGCTCTTAAAAATTCACAAATAAAATATTCAACAATCCAAAACTGGTATCCAGGGGATAAAGATGGTAAGGGTGGTATTTTAAACTTTGTAACTAAAAGAGGTATTTGTAAAGGTGATAATTCAAAAATATCATGGACACAAGTTGAAACGGGGTCTGCTATTACTTGGAAATACCCTTCATGTGTTTTAAAAGGTGATAATAGTGTAGGAGAATTTTATTCAGTAGCACTTACTTCCCTAGCTCAACAAGCAGATACTGGTACCAAAATGATGCACATAGGTAAAAATACAAAATCAACTATTATCTCAAAAGGTATTTCAGCTATGCAAGGTTCAAATGCCTACAGAGGATTAGTAAGAGTTACAAAGGATGCTAAAAATTCTAGAAACTTTTCTCAATGTGATTCATTGCTTATAGGAAATACCTGTTCAGCACATACTTATCCATATCAAGAGGTAAGAAATGCAAGTTCAAAAATAGAGCATGAGGCTACAACCTCAAGAATATCAGATGAACAACTCTTTTATATAAGACAAAGAGGTTTAAGTGAAGAAAATGCAGTATCTTTAATAGTAAATGGATTTTGTAAAGAAGTACTTGATGAACTTCCAATGGAGTTTGCAGTTGAAGCTAGAGAGTTATTAAATATCTCTTTAGAAGGTAGTGTTGGATAGATTGAAAAATGAAAAATGAAAAATTTTAAGGAAATAGTATGCTTAGTATTAAAAATTTAAATGTAAAAATAGAAAACAATGAAATAATAAAAGATTTTAGTTTAGATATAAAAAAAGGTGAAGTACATGCCTTAATGGGAATAAATGGAGCTGGAAAATCTACCCTTGTAAAAGCTTTATGCGACCACTATGAATGTGAAGTTACATCTGGAAGTGTAGAGTTTAACGACAAAGATTTATTAGAACTTGACGCCAGCCAAAGAGCAAATGAAGGTCTTTTTTTATCTTTCCAAAACCCTATTGAAGTTCCTGGCGTAAATAATATGTACTTTTTAAAATCAGCCCTTAATGCAAAAAGAGAGTATCAAGGTTTAGAAGAGCTTGATGCTGCTAGTTTTTTAAAAGAGATAAAAGCAATAACAGCCGAGTTTGGTATTGATAATAAGATTTTAAAAAGAGATCTAAATGCTGGTTTTAGTGGTGGTGAGAAAAAAAGAAATGAATTATTGCAACTATTAGTTTTAAAACCTGATTTAATTTTACTAGATGAAATTGACTCAGGATTAGATGTGGATGCTATAAAACTTGTGGCAAATGGTATAAACTCACTTCTTGATGGTAATAGATCAGTATTGATGATAACCCATTATGATAAATTATTAGAGGCAATTAAACCTGATTTTGTACATGTTTTAAAAGATGGGAAAATCATTCAAAGTGGTGATTATTCATTGGCAGAGACTATTCAAGAAAAAGGTTACGAAGCAATAGGAGTGTAATATGAGAAATTTAGATATCAAAAACTTCCCAATTGCAAATAAAAAAATTGAAGAGTTTAGAAAGTGTAATGTTAAAAATATCACAGAACTAGAATTTAAAGAAAACAGTTTTAAAGATGTGTCAAGTTTTGATTTTGATTATTTAAAAATTGAAGGCTATAATAGAGTATTTTTTGCAAATGAAAAAATAAAAGAACAAAATTTAGTTGACAATATAACTCTTGAAAAAAACACAATAATTATAAATAAAGAGTGTAAAAATCCAATAGTGGTATTAAACTATTATGATGATGAAAATACAATTTTTGAAAAAGATTTAAAATATATAGTTGATAAAAATAGTGATGTTACAATATTTGAGATATTTATATCAAGCAGTAAAAAGAACTTTATAAATCAAAAAAGAGATTTTGATATAAATAATTCATCAAATGTGGAGTATGTATATTTACAAAAGATCTCTTTGGAAGATTTTTTAAATATTAAGTTTAATCCAATCATTCATGAAGATTCAAAGTTAAAATTCTTTAATTTTAATTTTGGGGCATTAAATGCTTATAATCAGTTTGATATAAATTTAGACTTTTTGAATTCAAGTTTTGACATGGAAGCTTTAACAAATATTGCACAAAAACAAGAAATAGCAAATATAGTAAGTACAATTCACAATGGTAAAAACACCTCAAGTAGTGTAAAAGCAAACCATATTTTAGATGAAAATTCCCATGGAATATTTGAAGTAAAAGCTAGAGTAAATAATGAAGCAAATAATTCAGCTGTAATACAAAACTCGCGAACAACGCTTCTGGGTGATGATGCCATAATAAATGCAAATCCAAGACTTGAAATATTTATTGATGAATTAACAGCAAGTCATGGGGCAACAACTGGTAGTTTGGATGAAGATATTTTATATTATTTACAATCAAGAGGATTATCTAAAAAGCAAGCTTCAAAAATGATGCTTGAAGCCATTGAGCATAGAATTTTAGATAAAATAACAAATGAAAAAATTAAAAATATAATAAAAGAGATATGATGTACAAAGATTATTTTCCTTATTTTAAAAATAGTAATATTGTCTATCTTGACAATGCAGCAACAACTCAAAAGCCACAAGTGGTTATTGATGAAATTGTAAATTATTATTCATCTTATTGTTCAAATACACATAGAAGTAATCATGGAAATGCAAATAAAGCAACACAAAATTACGAACACACAAGAGAAGTTTTAAAAAAGTTTATAAATGCAAAAGAAAAACATGAAATAATCTTTACAAAAGGTGTGACTGAAAGTATTAATTTTATAGTAAATTCATACGCAAAAAATAGATTTAAAAAAGTGATAATCTCTTCTTTAGAGCACCACTCCAATATTGTGCCATGGCAAATAGCTAATATAGATTTTGAAGTAGTAAAATGTAATGAAAATCTTGATTTTGATTACGAAGATTTTGAAAATATATTAAAAGAAAATCCTAACGCACTTGTATCTATTACACATATATCAAATGCCTTTGGGAAGATTCACGGCATAAAAAGAATAACTAACCTAGCCCATAAGTATGGTGCAAAAGTTTTAGTTGATGGAGCGCAAAGTTTAACTCACAAAAAAACTGATGTGCAAGATTTAGATATAGACTTTTTGGCAATCTCTTCACATAAAACTTTTGGACCAACAGGTGTTGGAGCTATTTATATAAAAGAGAATTTATTAAATGATATTTTACCTTATCAAACAGGAGGAGCCACAATCAATGATGTTACTTATGAGCGAAGTATATTACTTGACTCTCCTTTTAAATTTGAAGCAGGTACTCAAAATATAGCAGGTGTCATTGGATTTGGAAAAGCAATTGAGTTTATAGAAGAGCTTGGATATGAAAATATTGAAAAAAAAGAAATAGAGATTTACACATATCTTTATGAAGAACTGTTAAAAATAGATGATATTATTTTTTATAGTGACATAAAAAATTCTATTGGCTCACTTAGTTTTAATATCAAAAATATTATGGCTGAAGATGTGGGTATTTTAGTTGATAAAATGAGTATAGCTTTAAGATGTGGACATCATTGTGCCCAACCTATCATGAAAAGTTTAGGCATAGAAGGAACTATTCGAGTTAGTATTGCTTTTTATAATGAAAAAGAGGATATTGATAAACTAATTATTGCTTTAAAAAAAGCCATAACTATGTTAAAGGATTAAGATGAGTATTGAAAAAAAGATTGAAGAGTTTAAAGATGATTTGGAACTTTTTGATGATGAACTTGAAAAATATCAATTTATTATAGATTTGGGTAAAAAACTAAGCCCTTTGGATGAAAAAGAGATGGTTGAAGAAAATTTAGTGCAAGGTTGTACTTCTAAAGTATGGCTTGTAAAAGATAAAAAAAATGATGAATTAATTTTTAGAGCAGATTCAAATGCTGCTATTGTTAAAGGTTTGGTTTACATCATTACAACAATATTTTCAAATGAAAAAAAAGATGATATAAATACTCTAGATATAAATATTTTAGATAAATTAAACTTAACAGAGATAATAACACCAAATAGACAAAGTGGTGTACAAGGTATGATAAAAAAAATAAAAGAGTATGCGAAGGAAAAATAAATGGAAAATTATAATAAAGAAGAGATAACACAGCGAGTAGTTGGACAATTAAAACATATCTTTGATCCAGAGATTCCAGTAAATATTTATGATTTGGGATTGATTTATAAAATAGATTTACAAGAAAAAGATAAAATACTTATTTGTAATGTGGATATGACTCTTACAAGTCCAGGTTGTCCTGTTGCTGATAGTTTAGTCAATGATGTATCATATGCAGTAAAAGTAATAGAAGAAATAGAAGAAGTACATGTAAATCTTACCTTTGATCCACCATGGGACAAAAGTAAAGTTACAGATGATGGAAAAGATATAATGTTAGCAAATGGTTTCCTTATATAGATTTTATTATTTTTCCAATATAATGAGTATATAAGGAAGATTTCATATGGAAAAAACATCTAATAAGTGGTCTAAGTATATAAAAATAGCTGTTGTTTTATTAATACTAATTTTATGTTATTTATTTATTCCTTTAAATCAAAATAACTTTAGTAATACATATAGTTTAAGAAGTTCAAGTAAAAGTTCTGACCCAATTAAATTACAATTTAGAAGTGGATTTCAATATGACAAATATAAACCCCCTAAAAAAAGTACTTTTATGCAAAAACAAATGGAAGATAATGAAGAAGGTAAAAAACCAATTTTTTGGGATAATAAGAATAAATAAAAGGAACTAAATGGAAGAAAAAGAATCAAGTAATAAATGGCTATATATAATAATATCATTAGTGATAATTATATTAGTAGTTGCTTATATTCTTTTACCTAAAAGTTGGTCAAGTTTAGGAGATACATATAAACCAAGAACTGTAGAAAAAAATGGAGGACCAACTCCTACTTCTTTACAATTTAGAAACCCTTTTAAATATGATAACTATAAACCTGAAAAAAGAATTGAACCAAAACAAAGAGAACAAGGGCAAAAAGACAAGCCCTTGTTTTGGAAATAATAATATATTTTAACTACTTCTCTAAAATTCTATTTAAAGTTTCTATAGAAATATATTTATCATAATAAGCTTTATAGTAACTCTGTTTTGCTGCACTAAGTAAGTAGTTTGCATCAATTAAATCTGTATTATCGGATAATCCTTCTTGAAACCTGTTTTTAACTATTGTATAATTTTCTTTTGCTTGTTTAAGTGCTAATTCTGAGGTCTCAAAATTAGCTTTTGATACAGCAAGAGAAGAGAGTGCATTTTGATATTGAAGTTTTATACTTAATCTAATTTTTTCTAAATTTGCCACTGCTTTTTTTACTTGAATATTTTTTTTAATAATATCACTGTAATTACTATTCCCATTATACAAATTCCATGAAGCAGTTACATTCACCACTTCTTGTGAATCAGGATAGGAATCTCTTCCACCAATATTTTTATCATCTCCATATTTATTATATGAGATAGAAGCATCAACTTTTGGCATAAAAGTACTTCTTGAGCCAAAATATTGTTCTTTTATACTTTTTAAATTTAATTCATATGCTTTTATTTCACTTCTATTTTCTAAAAGTGCTACATCATAAGTAAAAATTTTATTTTGATTTATATTTAATTCTTCTATTTTTTCATTTGTTAAATCATAACCACCTAAAATATTACTCAAGGTATATAAAGAGATATTTAAATCTCCTTTTGCTTGAATTACACTTTGTTTAGCATTTAACATATTAACTTCAACTTTTAATAAGTCATTTTTCGAAACTAATCCCTGTATAAACTGATTTTTTGCATCTATGTATTGATTTTCAAATAGTTTATATGAATCCTCTTGAGTTAGAAGATTTTTTCTTTTATTTAAATAATCAATATATGCTTCTTTTGTACTTAATAAAATATCTTGCTTTTGTGCATTATAAGAAAATTTCGAAGCATTTCTTAAATATTTAGTACTATAAAGTTCACTAAAATCTTTAAAACCATTAAAAAGATTATAAGAAACTATTGCACTTGCAGTTGAATCTTCTTTTATTTGTCCAGGTATTTGGTTATTACTATTATTATAAGAATATGACAAATCAACTTTTGGCAAAAAAGCCGATTTTGATTTATTATAATCTTCTTTTGTCTCTTTATATTCATAATTACTTATTGCAATATCTAAGTTTTTTTCCAATGAGATATTTAAAACCTCATCGAGTGATATTGCAAATAAATTTGTTGCAACTAAAGATGACAATACTAAATATTTAATTCTTTTCATTTTTATCCTTAAGATTTACTAACATCAACAGGTCCCTTATTATTACCTCTTTTTACTCTTTGTTCTAATTTTATAAAAAACATTAAAAGCGCAGGAGTAACAAATATTGTAAATATTGTTGAAAATGCTAACCCACCTGTTATAACAGAACCTAAACCTCTATAAAATTCACTTCCTGGCCCTGGTATTAAAACTAAAGGTAACATACCAAATACAGAAGTTAAGGAACTCATATAAATAGGTCTAATTCTTGTTCTTGTAGCTTCTATTACTGCTTTTTTATGTTCCATTCCTTCATCTCTTATGTAATTTAAACTTTGGTGAACTATTAAAATTGCATTGTTTACAACAATTCCAACTAAAATAATAAACCCTAACATTGTTAATATGTCCAAGGGTTGGGGAGCAATAAATGTATTTGTAAGTTTTAATCCAATAAATCCACCTGCTGTTGCCAAAGGAACAGTGAACATAATAACTATAGGATATAAAAAATTACCAAATAATGAAGCCATAAGTAAATACACAATTACTAAAGCTAAAATAAAATTATCCATTAAAAGTTTTATGGTCTCAGTTAACTTGTCAGCTGTTCCAGAAATACCAATTTTAACACTATCTTTAACAATTCCCTTTTCTTTCATTCCTTTTAACATTCCACCAATTATTTTCATAGCTTCGTCTATTGTCATACCTTCTGGTGGTGTAACTTGTAAAGTAATTGTTCTTTTCCCATTTAAGTGTCTAATTTCTGAAATTCCAGTTGTTGAAATATATTCAGCTAAAGAAGAGACTGGTAGAATCATTCCATTAGGTAAAGCAAGCTGTGTTACCATAATATCTTCAGGTGTTTTGATGATATTTTCATCTGCTTTTAATATTAAGTCAATTTTCTTTTTACCATCTTGTTCAAAATCACCCACTTTTCTTCCACTCATAAGAACATCAACTGCAATACCCAATTCTCGAGAGCTAAGATCTAATGCTTTTAAAGCATCTCTATCTGGTTTGATTCTAGCTTCTGGATAAAGTAATTCTATAGATGGCACAGGTCGAACTTGACTACCTGGAATTGCTCCCATAGTAGCTCCAAAAAGTTGTGCCCCAATATTTGCAATATCTTCAATCTTTTCACCACTTATATCAATATCAACACTATTCCCCTCACCTATATCTGATTCGAATACACCTGATTGAAGAGAAACTCCAAAAACAGATGGCATTGAATTGACTATTGGAATAAACATTGGTATTAGTTCAGCCGCTCTATCTTCATGCATTGAAGTTCCACCAAAAAGAGTAAAGTCTCCAAAAGAGACATAAAAAGCTCTATTAAGCCCTGGAGTATTCCCCACATCTTTATTTATATAAGGTTCAACTTGTTTCATTAAATAAGTTCCCATTCCATATCTTTCATCGTATGAAAGACCAGGAGGAGTAATTAAAATATTAAAAATCAAATTTTTATTCCCTTTTGGTAAATAATCAAGTTTTGGGAAAAGAACATATATAGCACCAATAGAAAATATTGTTAAAGCCAAAATAGTCACTACTTTTGTAAATGTACTTCTTAATGACAATGTAACAATAGACATAATTAAATCAACCATTTTATGACCAAAATTTGCTATTGCACCAGCATCTTTTGGCTCTCTTTTTGACATTCCTGCAAATTTTTTCCAAAGCATTGGAATAACTGAAATAGAAACAAATAATGAGAATGTAACAGATGCTGTTACTGCAATAGCAATATCCTTAAATAATTGTCCAGCTTCATCTTGCAAAAATACAATTGGCAAAAATACTGCAATAGTTGTAAGTGCAGAAGCAATCAACGCACCCCAAACTTCACTTGCACCTTTATATGCAGCATCTGCCACACTCATTCCCTCTTTTCTATGCCTGTCAATATTTTCCAAAACAACAATAGCACTATCTACTAACATACCAACAGCAAAGGAGATACCAGCTAAAGAAATAGTATTTAAACTTCTCCCCATAGCATCTAATATAATAAATGTACCAATAATAGATATTGGAATAGCCACAGAAATAACAGCAGTAGGAGAAATGCTTCTTAAAAATAAAATTAAAATAAATATTGCAAGAACTCCACCTATAATAATATTTTTCTGTACTAAGTCAACAGAACCAACTATATATGGTCTTTGATCATATATCCATTGTATTTTTAGTTTTTTATCTTTTAAAATTCCAGCATTAAGTCTATTTACAACTTCTTCAACTTCATTTGTAAGCTCAACAACATTTGAATCTGCACTTGGTTGAACTCCTAAAAATATTCCATCTTCACCTAAATACATTGCAACACCATTTGCAGTTTCATAACCAAAATCAACTTTTGCTATATCTTTAATAGTGACTTTTTTATCTCTTGTTGAGATTAAAACTACTTTCTCAATATCTGTAGGTGATGTAAATTTATTCACAGTTCTAATTCGGTAGGCTCTTCTATTTATATTTTGAATACCAGCAGAAACATCAATATTTTCATTTTGAATAATTGAAATTACTTGTGAAATAGTCAAACCATAAGAAGCAAGTTTATTGGTATCAAATACAATCTGCATTTGTTTTTCTCTACCACCAATATCCATAGTTCCTGAAACACCATTTACTCTTTTTATAACTGGCTTTATTTCATCATTAAAAAAAGTTCTATACTCATCTATATGTCTTGGGTTATTATCAATAGTTTGCAACATCATCCAAATAACAGGACTTGCTGTTGCTGTTTCAATTATTGGTTCATCAACATTATCAGGATATGAACTTACTTCATTTAATTTATTTGAAACATCTTGCAAAGCAACTCTAATATCAGTAGATAATTTAAAAGTTAAAGTAATTTCACCTTGATTATCACTAGCTGACGATTCATATTTTTCCAAATTATTCAAACTTTTAAGAGCATCTTCTTGCTCTTCAATTATTTCTCTTTCAACTTCGTGAGGAGTTGCACCTGCCCAAGTTGTTGTAATCTTAATTTCAGGTTTTGTAACTGAAGGTGTTAATTGATATGGTAATTTAGAAAGTGATAAAAAACCAAACAATACTACGATTAAAACTGAAACAATAATTGTTACAGGATTTTTAATCGAAAACTTAATTAAATCCATTTTTCATTCCTTTAATTGTTCCCATGATTAAGGGAACATTTTCATTTCTAATTTCTTTTAGCAATGGAAAAATTCCATTTAAGAAACAAGTCCTAAAAGAGACAACAAGTATCTCTAGTTGTTTATTATTTTTACAGGGGAATTAGGGAAAACTCTTTCATTTCCTTTAGTAACAACATCTTGACCAACAGTTAATCCTTCAGCTTTAATAGCAACTTTACTTTCTAAGTATGCAATAACTTGTACAGGAATCATTTGAGCAATCATTTTATCATCTATAATAAAGACAATATTTTTTCCAAATCTTTTTATTACGGCATCTCTTGGAACTATAAGAGATTCTTGTTTAGCATTCTTTGATAAACTCACTCTTGCTTCTTGCCCATCAAATACAAACACATTTTTAGTATTAGCTTTAAATTTAACGGGGAAAGTTCTAGTTAATTTATCACCACTTGGAATTGCTCCACTCATTTTTCCTTTTAAAATATTTTCACCCACATTAATATCATAAATAGCACCTTTTTTTAAGCCATTAAAAATATTTAAAGGAACATTAAAAGTTATCTCAGCTTTTGATGTGTCTACTATTGAAAGTAATGCCGTTCCAGCATTTACCCACTCTCCTAAGTTTATTGATTTTTCAACTACTATACCACTATATGGTGCATTAATACTTTTTTTCTTTTTTTCTATTTCTAGTTCATTCAAAGTACTTTTTGTAGTAATTGCGTTTAATTTAATATCATCATATTGTTTTTGCGAAATAGATTTTGTCTCTAATAATTTTGTATATCTTTGATAATCTCTTTGTGCATTTAATGCATTTGCTCTTGCTGATTCAACTTGCGCATTTAAGATATCAGCATCAATTTGAACTAATGTCTTACCTTCTTTAACTATATCCCCTACTTCAAAATTTATTTTTTGAACAACCCCAGAGTTTTGTGCTGCTAAAACAGAATTTCTATCAAATTTTAATGTTCCTACAAACTCTTGCAAAGGATTTACTTCCCCTTTTATTATCTTTGTAGTTTCAACTAATGAGGGTCCACCAGCTGCATATAATGTTATTGATGAAAGAACTACAATTACTAATTTTTTAAACATTTAATATCCTTCTATTTTTATTAATTTATTAGTGATTTTATGCACAAGAGGTGCTACAACAAAGACAATAGGAAAAGCACAGATAAATGCTTTAACAAATGCTTCCATCCATTTGGACACAAATCCTTCTACAAGATCTAAGTTTATAAATGTAATTACAAAACTCATTATAAAACTCATTATTAGCGCCATAAAAAATGCAAAAACTATTCTTGCATATTTTTTATTTATCATCTTTTTTCTCCATAACTTCAAAAATATTATCTAAAAACTTTTCACAAGCATCTACTGCATTAAATTCCAACTGTGTCATTTTCATCAAAGTAAGACCTTTTTCAAAAATCATAATTCCATCTATAAAATTTCTAGCAATAGGTAATAGTTCATCATTTTTTATCCCTTCTTCAATTATCAAACTTAATTGATTTTTAAAAAAATTTGTACATGAGTTATTAAACTTACATCTTTTGATATTTTCTTCAGCTAATACAATTGATAAGTATTCTCTATATCCATTGAAATGCTTTAAATTTTCTTCTGAACTATTTGTTACAAACTTAAAAAGTTGAAGTACCTTATTTTTTATAATTTTTTCTTTTTTAATATTATTTATTATCTCATTATGTTGAAACTCAATATGCATATTTATTATTTCAAAAATTATGTCATCTTTATTTTCAAAATATTCATATATAGTTCCTTTCCCTATCTCTGCTTTTTTTGCGACATCTGCAACTGTTAAGTTTCTCATTCTCGCATCATGAACTAAATCAAAACACGCAAGTGCAATTTCTCTTCTTTTAATTTCTTTATTGATTTTTTTAGGACTCATAAACTTCCTTAAATAATTTGACTGACCGTCGGTCAAGTTTGAAAGTATATCTTTAAAATCTTTATTTAGTCTTAAGGTTGACCAAAGGTCAAGTTAATTAACCATTCATTAACTAATTTTAAATATTATACTAAAAAGGGACAAACAATGGATAATTCTTTGAATGAAAATTTAGCAAAATTATTTTTACGACTATTTTTAGGTTTTTTATTTATATTTCATGGATATGCAAAACTTATTCATGGAACATCTTTTATTGAATCTACTTTATTAGGAAATAACCTTCCACAGTTTCTTGTTTATGGAGTCTATATAGGAGAAATCGTTGCTCCTATCTTTATTATAATTGGATATTACACTAGGTTTTTTTCATTTGTAATTATAATTAATATAGTATTCGCAATATATCTAGTTCATAGTGCAGATTTATTTTCATTAAGCAAAAGTGGTGGATTAGCATTAGAATTACAATTTTTCTATATGTTCAATGCTTTTATTTTGATGATAATGGGACCAGGGAGATATTCTATAGATACAAAATAAATTGGCTTAATCAAAAATTATTAATTTAGTGATATAATAAATAACTTTTGATTAGGAATTGGCAATTTGAATAAAAATGTAAGTTATGTTTTTTTAAAAAGTTTAATATTTTTTAGTTTTATTTTTTTATTAGTTTCAATCACTTATATAAAAAACTTAGAAAATATTTATAAAAAAGAGATAAATAATGCTGTTGAATCAGAATTAAATCTCAAAATATCAACTGCAAAAAATAATTTTGTGACTTTAAAAAAAGACTTACTATATATTTCAGAAGTGTATGAACTTAACAAAGATTATTCAACTATAAAAAAAGAGTTATCAACTTTACTTGCATTAAAAAATTCTTATTTGGAAATTTGTTTTTTAAAAAATGATGGAACAAAACTATTAGAAATAAGAAATAAGAGGACGAGTAAACTTATAAATAATAAGTATCCATCTATTATAAAACAACTAAAAAAAGGTGATATTTACCTCTCACCAATAAAAATAGAAAAAGAAAGCAATAATCGTACTACTTTTAAAATGCCATTTCTAAATGTCATAACACCACTTTTTGATAAAGATAAACCTGATGGATTTTTGGTAATTAATTATCCTTTAACTGAATTATTTAGTATCTTCTCAAATTCAAATTTTGATTTAGAAACTCTAATTATAAACAAAGATAATTATATACTAAATCAAAAATTAAGTTCTAAATTTATATTTGATAAAAACTCTACATTTGATAATATTTACAAAAACTTATCAATTGAAATATCTAATAATTTGAATGACAATTTAAAAGGAACATTTAAAACTGATAATTTTCATGTCAATGTAAATGAGATTAATCTTACTTCGTGGATTAATAAAAACCCTAAAATACAACCACTAACACTAAAGTTAATTACAATAATTGATAATAATCTAATTGAAAATAGAGTAAATACTTATCTAAAAACAATCATGTGGTTAGCATTTTTATACTTTTTTATTGCAATGATTATTTCAATAATCTTTGCAAATTATAATACTAGAGAAAAAGAAACAAGACTCAGACTTAAAATTTCAGATAAGATGTTTGAAAACTCTCATGATGGAATTCTAGTTACAGATAAAGATAATAAAATTCAAAGAGTTAATAAATCTTTTACAAAAATCACAGGATATGAAGAAAAAGAAATTTTAAATAAAACTCCTAAGATACTAAAATCAACTGGATACCATACTAGGTTATTTTATAAAAATATTTGGGATAATCTAAATGAACATCTCCATTGGGAAGGTGAAATAACAAATATTAGAAAAAATGGTATGCCTTATACTGAGGAACTTAGTATTTCAAAAATATATACAGAAGCTAACGATTTTTTCTATATTGCATCATTTGTTGATATTACAGAAAGTAAAAAAAACAAAAAAATGATTGAAGATAAACTTGAAGAAAACAAAACATATCTTGAAATCATAAATGATTATTTGATTACTTTAAAAGTTGATATAAATGGCAAAATTTTAGATGTTTCTGATGCTTTTTGTTTGATATGTGGTTATTCAAAGGAAGAACTAATTGGACATAATCATGATATTTTAAGACATCCAGAAACACCAAATGAATTCTATTTTTCAATGTGGGATACTATTTATTCAGGGAAAAAATGGGAAGGTGAGATTAAAAATATTAAAAAAAATGGTGAGACTTATTATGTCCATACTAAAATTTCGCCCATGTATAATAATCTCAATACAATTACGGGATATGCATTAGTAGCTATAGATATAACAGATAAAAAAAGAATCGAAAAAATGTCAGTTACAGATGAACTAACTCAAACTTACAATAGAAGATATTTTAATTTGACAATAGAAAAAGAAATCCTAAGAGCAAAAAGGGATAACAAAACAATTGCTTTTGCTATTTTAGATGTTGACTTTTTTAAACAATACAATGATACTTACGGACATGATAAAGGTGACTATGCTTTGCAAAGTGTTGCTTTATGTTTAAGGGAGACTATTTTTAGAGCTAATGACTTTGCTTTTAGATTGGGAGGAGAAGAGTTTGGAATATTGACAACGGATATTACAACTACTAATTTTAGGAAAATATTAGAAAGAATAAGAACAAATATTGAAGATTTGAATATAGAACATTCTAAAAGTGAAGCATCAAAAAATATCACTGTATCAATTGGAGGTATCGTAATTAGTGCAAAAAATGCAACTAGTGTAAAAATATATAAACTTGCTGATAAATTACTTTACAAAGTAAAAAATGAAGGAAGAAATAAAGTTCTTGTTGAAGAAGCTTAAAAAAGTCTAAACTCTTTTTATCTAAAGGAACGATAAATGTATATAAAGTTCCATATTTAAAAAAGGAAACTCAATGACACCAATTGAATACATCAAAGAAAATAATCTAGAATGGCAACCATCATTTAGTGGAAATATTACTTCTTTACATGGATATAGAGGTGCTTTAATTATTGAAGAGGGTAAACGATTATCTGAAACAAGAGTTATGCCCCCAAAATCTCAAGCAAGACAAGTTATTATGGTAAGTGAAAATGAAAAGATTAAATTCTTTGCATGTGAACTTGAAACATTTGGATATTTTAAAGATTTTTTTTCAAAATATGGAGAGTTCTTTGATAAAGATTCTATCAACTTACTTTATGTAATTGATTTAGATGCAAATGGCACTTTTGAATATGAAGGTATTAAATTTTCAGCTTTTATGTTAGATGAAAGTTCTGTCTGGAATGAAGTTTTAGATTTTGCTTCTTTAGAGAAAAGCGATTTAAAAAAATTGTCTAGCGAAGAGAAAATAGAAAAAGTTTATGAGGAAATTCTTTCAACTCCACTAGATTCTATTGATAAAAGTTATGATGAAATGATTGCTCTTATGGGAAATACTAAAAAAGCTCTAATGGGAGCGGTATAATATAACCCATTGAAAACTTGATTCTTTTTTAATCAATTATATTAATTTTAGCTTGTAATTTAGGTTTCACTTTTATTGATGTACTTTTATTCTAAATATTAATAAAGGATTACCTATGAAAAAGATTTTTTTAACTTTACTGTTATCAGTTGGATTATTATGTTCCTTAAATGCCTATGAATTAAACGGAAATTTAACTGTGAAATGGACAGGCTTTAAAACAGAAAAGAAAGTTCCTGTATCTGGTACCTTTAATGATATAAAAACAGATATAAAATCATCTGATAATTTATCTACTTTTCTAAAAAGTGCTATGGTTACAATTCAAACTAGTTCTTTAGAGTCTAAAAATCCAGTTAGAAATAAAAATATAACCTCTACATTGTTTTCACTTGTAAGTGCAGAACAGATAAAAGGAACAATCACAAAGGTTAATGAATCTACAAAAGAATTGACATTAAATGTTACAATGAATGAAGTATCTAAATCTATTCCTATGAAATATGAAATGACAAATGGAAATATTGTTGCAAAAGGGAGTATTGATATTTTAGATTTTGGAATGAAAAATTCATTTATAGCTTTTAGTAAAAAATGTGCTGCTTTACACCAAAACAAATCATTTTCCGATGTGGATATTGAATTTATTATCCCATTTAAATAAGATAAGCACTTATCTTATGAGGAACAACTAAGTTTTATATTTGAAAATTCTAGTGGTGTAGCTTTTGAGTATCTTTCATACTCATTATGCTCATCATATGGATTTTGTGCAATATTTAGCAAATCATTTACTAAAGTAAAATCACCCTCTTCTGCCTTGTCAATTGCTTCTTGAAGCATATAGTTTTTAATCACATATTTTGGATTTACTTTTTTGATTCTCTCCTGAACTTTTTCAAAATCTTGATTCTCTAATTCTCTTAACTTTATATACTCTTCAAGCCATTTATCTAAAGTTTGTCTATAAATTGAGATATCAATTACTTTTGTAATTTCATCATAGTTTTTACACTTTGTTAATTCATAAAAAAACTGATTATAATCTGTTTTAGATGTTTGTAAAGCTTTCAAAAGTGATATAATCAAAGTAGCATAAGAATCACTACTTTTATCTATATTTAGTCCAAGTCGTTGTGTCATAAGAGTTAAATACTCTTTTTCTTGAATATGAAAATACGTTTTTAAATACTCATTTAATTTATCCACTTCACAAATTGTTTTTAAACTATTAGCTAAAACTTCTAAATTCCATTTTCCAACATATGGTTGATTGAGATAAGAGTATCTTCCTTCACTATCGGTATGATTACAAATTTGGTTAATATTAAAATAATCCATAAAAGCAAAAGGTCCATAATCTATACTTAGTCCTGCCATTGAAAAATTGTCAGTATTCATCACTCCATGCATGAAACCATAAGTTTGCCATTTAGCCATTAAAATAGCAGTTTTATCAACCATTTCATAATACATCTTTTCATATTTATTTTCATCATTAATTAAGTGGGCATAAGAGTTTCTAATAACATAATCTGCAAGTTGTTTAACATTTTCTTTTGCATTTTTACTTCTAGCAAAATATTCAAATGTACCTATTCTAATCCAAGATGGTGACATTCTTAATACAATTGCTCCTGTTTCAACTACTCCATAGTATCGATGAACCGGATGAGTAGAACAAATAAGAGCAAGTACTCTAGTTGTAGGAATATTTAAAGCATGCATTGCTTCTGAGATAATATATTCACGAATTGAAGATCTTAAAACTGCTCTACCATCACCTTGTCTTGAATAACGTGTTAAGCCAGAACCTTTAGTTTGGAGATGCCAAGAATTAATCTTCCCTAGATTTATTGCTCTACCATCACCCAATTGGGGAACAAAATAACCAAATTGATGACCAGCATATGCACTTGCATAAGGTTCTGAACCTTCAAGTGATTTTTCACCATTTACAAACTTTACAAAGTCTTTACTATTAGCTTCATCATAATCTAAAGATATTTCATCAAACATAAGTTTATTATAAGAGATTAAAAAAGGATTATTTAGTGGAGTTGGATTAATTCTTTGATAAAAATTTTCATCAAATTCAAAGTAATCATTTTCTAATTTTATTTCATTTAATTTCATCTATAAATCTTTATAATGATTTTTGCAAATTGTATTCCCTTTGAGTTAAATAGTTGTAACAATTATTTATTAATAAATAAATTAAGATTCAATTTATTCTAAAAAGAATAGAATTAATTAACGGAATATTAACTTATTCTAATAAGGAGATCAAAGAAATGAAAATTAAACACAAGATAATTGGGGCTTTTCTCGTATTAATAATAGTTACCTTAGTTTCAAGTACATATGTAGCATACAATATTAATCACATGCAAAAAAATGTAAAAGACTTAAGTGAAAGAGATTTTGCAGGGGTTGCAGTACTTTTGGAAGCTGATAGAGATTCTTATCAATCAAATGTAGCACTTTCACAAACAATAAATTTAGCGGGGATAACTTATTTATTAGAAGCTGATAGAGATTCTTATCAGTCTAATGCTGCTTTAGCCCAAATAGTTGGTTCACCTGATCATTCAGCAACTCAAAAATTACTTGACAAAGGTGTAAATGATAATATCCAACAAGTTAAACAAAGATTTGAAAAGTTTAGAAATTTACTAGAGAAGTTAATGCCTGAAAATAGTGCAAAATTTGAAGAGTTTGAAAAATTATATGATTTAACTAATAAAAATACTCAAAAACTTGTTCAATTAGTAAAAGCAAATGACTATGCTAATGCTCAAACTTTTTATTTTAATACATATCTTGTTGATTATGAAAAAATGAGAGATATAATTGATTTCTTTACAGGAGAATCATATAAAGTAATTGCAAATGAAGAAAAAGAAACAACTGAATTAATTGATAACTCATTAGCTTCTTTTGTTATCATAACAATTATTAGTATAGCTCTTGCGATATTATTTACATTTTTACTTAGTAGAAATATCAATAATTCAATTAATAACTTTAAAGATGGTCTTTTAAATTTTTTCAAATACTTGAATAAAGAGTCTTCAAATGCAGACCTACTAGACACAAGTGCCAATGACGAAATAGCAGTAATTGCTCAGATTGTAAATGAGAATATTACAAATACTAAATCTCTTTTGGAAAAAGATGAGATATTAATCAATGATGTTAAAAGAGTAGTTGAACTTATAAAAACAGGGGATATTAGTAAAAAAATAGAGAAAAGTACCCATAATCAAGGTTTAGAAGAGTTAAAAACAATCTTCAATGAAATGATACAAATTATTTCTGAAAATATTTCTAATGACACAAATGCAATTGAGAAAGCACTACAAGAGTATCAAAAACTAAACTTTAGACATAGAATTACAGCAGCAACTGGTAAAACAGTTGATGGATTGAATACTTTAGCAAAAATAATTAATGAAATGTTAGTTGAGAATAAATCAAATGGTTTAACACTTCAAAAAAGTTCAAGTAAATTATTATCAAGTGTTGATTTAATAAGTCGTTCATCAAATGAAGCTGCTGCAAGTATAGAAGAAACTGCTGCAGCATTAGAAGAAATTACTTCAAATATTGCATCAAATACTCAAAATGTAATTGCAATGTCAACCAATGCAAATGAACTTAAAAAGTCAGCAAATGAAGGAGAAAATCTTGCATCTCAAACTACAGTTGCAATGGATAGTATTAATGAACAAGTTACAGCAATAAATGAAGCTATTTCAGTCATCGACCAGATAGCATTTCAAACAAATATTCTATCTCTTAATGCAGCTGTTGAAGCAGCAACGGCAGGAGAAGCAGGAAAAGGATTTGCAGTTGTTGCTCAAGAAGTTAGAAATCTAGCATCAAGAAGTGCAGAAGCAGCAAAAGAGATAAAATCGTTAGTTGAAAATGCTACAACAAAAGCAAATGATGGAAAAGCTATCTCTGATAAGATGATAAAAGGTTATCTTGGATTAAATGAAAATATTTCTAAAACATTAGAGTTAATTGGGGGAGTTGAATCTGCCAGTAAAGAACAACAAATGGGTATTGAGCAAATTAATAGCGCAGTTGGTCTATTAGATAGACAAACTCAACAAAATGCATCAATTGCAAATCAAACAAAAGATATAGCTGATGAAACACAATATATTGCAAATGCGATTGTAAGAGATGCTGATGAAAAAGATTTTGAGGGTAAAGAGAGTGTAAAAAGTAAAGAAGTAAACATTAGTTCAAAATCAACTGTTCAAACTCCTACGCCTACTCCTAAAAAAGTAAATAAAACAGTAGAAGTTCCAACGCCTAAAGAAAAAATTGAAAAGAAAGAAACAACAACTCCAAAAGTTCAATCTAATAATAAACCACAAGTAATAACTTCAAATAGTAAAAATGATGATGAATGGGAGAGTTTTTAAACTCTCCTTTCATCAATATTATTTTTCTTTATACTTTATGGAGTGTAACCATTCTGTAAATATTATATGTTACCTTATAAATTATTTTATAACTGAGGATACATATAATGCCAACAATTTCTACAAATAGAAAGCTTCTTTTTTTCCCTTTATTATTTTTAATCATTATTATAATATCTGGTCTTACTAATAGATATTTTTCTGCTAAAGCAAAATTAAGTATAAATACTGCAATGGAAATCGACAAAATTATAATAAGAGTTTTACACGCAAGAATCACTTCAAAACAATTTTCAAGTGATTTGGATGAAGATACAGCTGATATGGTAATAGATTCTTTTAAAAATCTATATAAAGATGTAAGTGAATTAAAAAATATCAAAATAGACTTTTTACAAAAAGATTCTGAACAAATTAATGAATTACTTATTGATATTAAAAAATATCAAAATATATTTGAGAAGTATTCAATGGCAAAAATTGATAATCTTGATAATGGTGTAACTAATGATTCAAATGAACTTCAATCAATGTTAGGAGTGATGATTAGTAAAGTTCAATCAATAGAAGGAGGATTAAGTGAAATTCATGACCAAGCTATGTTATTTAAAGAAAAGTCTTTATACCTTCAAGATATTGTACTAATTATATTAGCTAGTGTTTCTATACTTGTATTTAGTTTAATATCTTTTCTAATCTCAAAAACAATTGTTAAATCTTTAAAAAATTTTAAAAATGGTTTAATTTCATTTTTTGCATATTTAAATAAAGAAACAGATGAAATAGAACTTCTTGATGATAAAAAGAAAAACGAATTTGGAGAGATGGCAAAAGTTGTAAATGTAAGTATTATAAATACAAAAAAAGGTCTTGAAGAAGATAATGCATTAATTGATGAAGCAATAAGCATTTTAGCTAAATTTGAACAAGGAGATTTATATCAAAGAATACAAATGAATGTTTCAAATCCTTCATTAAATAAATTAAAAGATGTACTTAATGATATGGCCCAAACTATAGAAACAAATATAAATAATGTATTATTTATAGTAGAAGAATATTCAAAATATAACTATCTTGGTAGAATAAATGAAGAGGGACTAGAAGAGCATCTTTTAAAACTTGCATCAGGAATTAATCATTTAGGAAATGTAACTACACAAATGTTATGTGAAAATAAATCAAATGGCTTAACCCTAGATGAAAGTTCTGATATATTATTAGTAAATGTTGATAAATTAAATCAAAGTTCAAATCAAACCGCTGCAAGTTTAGAAGAAACCTCAGCAGCACTAGAACAAATAACAAGCAATATTAAAAATAATACAGAAAATATAGAAAAAATGTCTAAACTTTCTAGTAGCGTTACAGTATCAGTTGAAAAAGGTCAAGAATTAGCTTCAAACACATCTATTGCAATGGAAGATATTAATAAACAAGTAACTGCTATAAATGAGGCAATTAATGTTATAGATCAAATATCTTTTCAAACAAATATTTTATCACTCAATGCAGCAGTTGAAGCAGCAACAGCAGGAGAAGCTGGAAAAGGTTTTGCAGTTGTTGCACAAGAAGTACGAAACCTAGCAACAAGAAGTGCAGAAGCAGCTCGTGAAATAAAGGCTTTAGTTGAAAATGCATTGGAAAAAGCTAATGAAGGTAAAACTATTGCTTCTGATATGATTAATGGGTATGGAGAATTAAATACAAATATTTCTCAAACAATAGAATTAATAACAGACATTGAAACAGCAAGTAAAGAGCAATATCAAGGAATTGAACAAATTAATAACACTGTTACTATCCTAGATAGACAAACACAGCAAAATGCGATGGTTGCAGCAAATACACATGAGGTAGCAGCAATTACAGACAATATATCAAAACTAATAGTTAAAAATGCAAATGAAAAAGAGTTTTTAGGCAAAGATGATATAAAAGCTAAAAAAGTAGAACTAAAAAAAGACAATGAAAAAGAGGAGAGTATTTAACCTCTCCTTATTTAATAATTTATATTACATTTACATTGAAAAATAATAACAACCCTAATAAGAAAATAAATATTGGTGAGATTATTTCCACAAAATTTCTAAATTTTTCTACTTTACTTGACACTTTGTTTAAATTTAAGCTCAAAAATGAAGAAGCAAAAATAACTAATCCCATCCCAAAACTAATAGCAATAGATGCTAAAATAACTGCAAAGTAAGTTTTCAATACAAAAGCATATAAAAATAATATAACAGTACCAGGACAAGGAATAATTCCTGCTGTTAAAACAAAAAATAAATCTTGTTTTTTTATTTTTTTATGTTCATTATGATTATGTTCGTGATTGTGATCATGTGCGTGTGAAGAACAACAAACATTACAATAAGATTCTTTCTTTCTTACTTTTTTATACAAAATAAATACTGCCAATAGCATAATAAATATAGCAGATAATTTTGTAATAATTTTAATAGAATCATCTACAAAACTATTTAAAAAAGTAGTTATTAAAAATACTGATATCAAAACAAGAATCAAAGCTCCAAGTATATGAATAAATGCAGTTAATTGAGAGATAATTAAAGCTCTTGTATAAGAACTTTTGTTACTCATAAAATATGAAAATGCCAATGATTTACCATGACCTGGTCCCATAGCATGAATAATTCCATAAATAAATGATATAAATAAAAGTGTAAATAAAGCAAAATTATCACCTTTTTCTATTTTTAAAAGATTTTGTTTTATTTGCTTTGAAAACTTTGTTAAGTAGTTCTCATCTTGAACTTTAGGCGTTTTTTTTAACTCTTCTTTTACTTCAACTTTTTTAACAGGAGTAATTTCTTCTTTTTTTTGCTCTTCTATATCTTTAATAATATGAAAACTTACACTATTTGCATCGATTGTCTCTTTTTTAAATACAGTAGGATCATACTTAACAGCATTTTCTGCAATAGTAACAATAAAATAACCTTCTTTATCATCTGTATTAAAATATAAAATATCATCTTTTACTAATTTGTAATCTAATAATATTTTATACCGAATATGCAAAAGACCATTTTCAATATCAACTTTTAAATCATTTACTCTTATTCTATTTGATCTTAGTTTATTTATTTTTTTTCCATAAGATATATTTACTAAAAAATCTCTTGGTTCAACATAATTACGAAAAGCTATCTTTACATTTTCTAACTCATCTTTATCTAATTTCTCATTTAAATTCGTATCGTATACATTATTTAAAGTCTTTGTAAAAGCTTTTGTAACTATCCATTTTACATCAATTTCTTTTATTAAACTATCATTTGTCTTTACATCAAGCACAACTCTAGTTTTTGGAGAATATACTGCACATAAAGCACAACCAAAAACTGTTTGAGCTATTAGAAGAAGAATAAATATTAATTTCATTATTTATATGTATTCACCAATTTATTTGAGATGTCAAGTAAACTTTTTTCCCATTTGTAAGATAAAGGATCTATTTCAATAACACTTCCACCAATATTTTCAGCAATTGTAGTTGCTGCTACTTTTGAGAACTGAGGAGCTACAAATAATACTTTTATACCTTCATCTTTTGCTTCTTCTATAAGAGCTATCATCTCTTTTGGTTTAGGTTCTTTTCCTTCTTTTTCAACTGCTTCTTGTTCTAAGTCATATCTTTTAGCAAAATATCCCCAAGAAGGATGAAAAACCATAAACTTTTTGCCTTTTATCTGTTTTAAAATATTAGATAAGTTCATATTTAAATTATCAAGTTCTGTTAAAAAAATTTTATAATTATCATAATAAAATTTTCTATTTTTTGTATCTACTTTTATTAGAGCGTCTAAAATATTTTTTGCTTGTGTTTTCACTAATATTGGATCTAACCAAATATGTGGATCTAAAGACTCTTCATCATGATGATGTTCTTCATGATGTTCTTGTTCTTCATGTTTAACTTCATCATGGTGGTGATGTCCAAGCATTTTATTTTTTTTAATACCTTTTGAGGTATCTATAAGTAACATGTTTTTATTAATATCTGTAAATTTACTCAACCAAGATTCTTCAAAAGGAACACCAATAGAGAAATAAATATCAGAATTTATTAATTCTTTCATTTGAGAAGTTTTAGGTTCATATGTAGCAGGTGAAAAACCAGGTTGAACCATAACATTTACTTTTACTTTGTCTTTTGCTATTTTTTCTACAAAATACTTCTGAGGTAAAATACTTACAGTAACAGTTTTTTGTGCATAAAGTGATGAGCATATTATTAAAAATATATAAAAGATTTTTTTCATTTAGAGAACTCCTATTTATTGCAACCAAGTTGCATTTTTAGAATTTTAGTGATATTTCGCTTTAACGCAACTTAGTTGCAAGCTTCATGTGTTATAATTATATATGGACAATATAAACAAATTATTTCAAGATAGAAATATTAAACTAACAAGCTCACGAAAAGAGATACTAGAAGTACTATCAAACTCTTCTAAACCTTTATGTTATGAAGAAATAAAATTTTCAATCAATATGGATAAGGCTACTTTTTACAGAAATATCACTAGATTTGAAGAAGAAGATATTATTGATTCTTTTGAATCAAATGATAAAAAAAGATATTTTGAAATAAAAAAAAGTAAACATGCACACTTTATATGTACTAATTGTTCTAAAATCGAATGCCTTCATGAGGACTTTAGATTTAATTTAAAAAATCACAAAATCGAGAATATAATTATTAAAGGAATATGTCCAAATTGTTTGTAAAAAGGAATATTATGATAAAAAAACTTGTCACCTTAGACAAATTTATAAATAAAGAAGCACTTAGTGGAATACTTCTTTTTTTAGCAACTGTAGCAGCAGTAATAACTGCAAATTCTAGTTTAGGACAAGCATATTATGATCTATGGCATATGCCATTAGGAATAAATCTTGGTGAACATAGTATTTCTATGACCTTGACTTATTGGATTGATGATGGACTTATGGCATTATTTTTTCTAATGGTAGGATTAGAGATAAAAAGAGAGATGAGTGTTGGGGAACTTTCATCTGTAAGCAAGGCTTTATTTCCTATTATTGCAGCTCTTGGGGGGATGATTATTCCAGCATTGATATATGTAGCATTAAATACTGATAATCCACTAGGATTTGGTATTCCAATGGCCACAGATATTGCATTTGCATTAGGTATTTTGATGCTTTTAGGAAAAAAAGTAAATCCAGCTTTAAAATTATTTTTAGTTGCCCTTGCTGTTGTAGATGACTTAGGTGCTGTTTTAGTTGTCGCTACTGTTTACACAAGTGAAATTCATACTCAGTATTTTTTACATGCAGGCGTAATTTACGCTTTAATTTGGGCATTAAATATAAAAGGTGTAACTAAATTATTACCTTACTTAATTCTTGGTATTGGTTTATGGATATATATTCATGCAATTGGGATTCATGCAACTGTTGCAGGTGTTTTATTAGCTTTGGCTATTCCTATAAGATCAAAAATTGGTGAAAATGCATTTGTTGAAGATACAAAAAAAGACATAGCTACTTTTGAAAACAATATCGAACCTACATCTATTTTAAACCATCATCAAATTGATGCTTTGGAAAATATTGCTGATAACTATGATAAGGTACAAAATCCTCTTATGAGATTAGAACATAGTTTACATGGATTATCTGCATATTTTATTATGCCTTTATTCGCATTTTCAAATGCTGGAGTACTAATAGACTTCTCAGGAATAAGCGCAAACTTAATGATTGTATTAGGTGTTGTCTTTGGTTTAATTATTGGAAAACCAATAGGAATATTTGGATTTACATATCTAGCAACCAAACTAAAACTAGTTAAAAAACCAGATAATATTTCATGGTATGAAATTATCGCAGTTGGATTTTTAGGGGGAATTGGATTTACAATGTCTATTTTCATAACACACCTTGCTTTTCTTGATGAAAGCATAATTTCTGCTGTAAAATTAGGGATATTTGTAGCTTCATTTATTGCAGCTATAATTGGAGTGTTGTTAATATTATTAAAAAAAGATTTAACACATAATTAACACTTAAATTATAAAATTTTGGAAATCAAAAAAAGGTACAAAATGAAAAATTTTCTTCTTTTAGCACTACTAAGTGCATCAACTCTATTTGCTTCAAATATTGAAGTTAAAGATGCATATGTTAGAGCAACACCTCCTGGACTTCCAAATTCGGCTGCATTTATGACTATAGAGAATAAAACAAATAAAGATATAGCTCTTATAAAAGCTACATCTGATATTTCAAAAGTAGTTGAACTTCACACACATAGCATGAAAGATGGTGTAATGAAGATGTACCAAGTTCCAAAAATAGATATTCCTGCAAATAAAGAAACATCTCTTAAACCAGGTGGATTTCATGTTATGTTAATAGGCCTTCATAAGCCATTAAAAGAAAAAGAGAATGTAACTATTACTCTTAATTTCTCAAATGGAGAGAATAAAACTATAACTATTCCTGTAAAAAGTGTAATGGGTGGAATGATGAAAAAAGAGATGAAGAGTGTGAAAAAAGGTATGAGTTGTGGTACAGGTAAATGTGGAAGTAATTAAATAATGCCACAAGAAAAAAAACCTAACAATTTAAAAAGTGCAATACTACAAGTAGTAGTTGTACTTTTTATTGTTGTAGGATATTTTCTTATAGATTTTTCTTCACTTTATCAATCTTTTAAAGGTGAAGCGCAATTTATAACACAAGATTCAAGTTGTGACTTACACCAAAGTTCTTGTATTGTAAAAATACAAGATGGTACAACTTTTGAATTAAGCATAAATCCAAAATCAATTCCACTTATGCAAGCCCTTAAATTTGAAATCAAAAGTAACAATAAAGAGTTAAAAGATTTACATTTAAATATATATGCAACAAATATGTTCATGGGTGATTTTAATTTACCAATTAAAAATCTAGGAAATGGAAACTATGAAGCAATAGGTACTCTTCCTACATGTCCAGTTGGTAATATGATATGGAATGCAGATATAAGAGTAGAAAAAATAAATAAAACTATTGGAGCTAGATTCCAATTTAAAACAGGTAAATAATGAGTAAGATTTTTAAAATTTTCATTGCAATAACAATTGCAATTGTGATAATTATAATAGCTAGACCTTATGTACGAGATTATAAAGAGCATAAACAATATGCTTTCAAAGTAAATACAATTGATGGAGAAATTACAAAAGATAGCTTCAAAGGTAAGTATCTAGCTATTTATTTTGGATATACATTTTGTCCTGATGTTTGCCCTACTTCATTAAGTTCGCTAGCACAAGCAATAAACAGACTACCAAAAGAAAAAGCTAAAGACTTTGTGGGATTATTTATAAGTGTAGACCCAGACAGAGATACCCTTAAAAATCTAAAAGAGTATGCACATTATTTTCATCCAAATTTTATAGGTGCAACTTCAACAAAAAAAAATATTGATGATATTACATCTAGATATAAAACATACTATAAAAAAATAAATTTAAAAGATTCAGCAATGGGTTATTCAGTTTCACATACTTCTTTTATCTATATCTTTGATAAAGATGGTAAGTTTAGAGCAAAAGTTGACCATTTTTCAGACCCTGCTAAAATAAAAGAAACATTAGAAGAAATAGTAAAATAGCAATTTTCTTCTATATTTCTTTTTTATTTTAGATATAATTTTGCCATGTCAAAAATATTAAATAATATTCTATTTGAAAATGTAAGCCATTCCAATGAAGACTTTACAAAACATTACCATGATACATACACTATTGGAATAACCTATAAAGGATTTATTAAAACTTTTAATGTACACCAAAGTTATTATTCATATGAATATTCAATAAGAATAAATAATCCAGGTGAAGTTCATGGTGGAAAAGCTAAAGAGTGGTCTCACGCAAATTTTTATCCAACGGTAGAAATTATTTCAAATATTTATGAACAAATATTTTATGAAAAGAAAATACCCTATTTTCAAAGACATATAGTTGATAACAAAATATTATTCCTAAAAGTCCACAACTTCTTTGATGCATATTTTAAAAAAGAAGATGAACTATTGATTGAAGCTTATTTAATAGAAGCGCTATCTAGTTTAATTTTAGATTCAACTTTATATACAAAAGATTATAAAAAAATTTTTGAAGATAAAAAAATTATAAAACAGACCTATGAATTTATAAATGATTCAATAGATACAAACTTTACCCTTGATATACTTGCAAAAAATGTTAATCTTAGTAAATTCCATTTTCTAAGATTGTTTAAAAAAGATATTGGACTTACACCCCATGCTTTTATTGTAAATGAAAGACTTAATCGAGCAAACTCTCTAATTCAAAATGGTTTATCCATTTGTGAAGCAAGTATTCAAGTGGGATTCAATGACCAATCCCATTTTACTCGTAATTTTAAAAAATATTTTGGATATACACCTTCTTATTTACAAAAAAATAGCAATTTTATTCTATAAATTTTTAGTTTATTTATATACAATTTGCTTATCAAATAAAAAAGATGAGATATGACAGACAAAAGTAAAAATATTTTTTATGCTCTAATGTTCCTAGCCATGGCAGGATGGGGGGCATCTTGGGTTAGTGCAAAAGTTTTAAGTGCTTATATTAATGAATATGAATTAGTGTTTTTTAGAAATGTATTTACAATTATTACACTTCTTCCCGTATTGTTATATTCAAAGAAAAGTTTTCATATAAATCTAAAAAGTTTTATTTTAGTTGTTATAGCTTCAATTGTAATGATAGCTTATATGAAATGCTATTTTTTAGGGACAAAATTTGGAACAGCAAGCCTTGGTGGAGCTTTAGTAACTACTATGATTCCAATAAATACTTTTTTAATTATGGCAATGTTTTTTGGAAGAAAAATAGAAAAAAAAGATATTTTTGCCTTAGTTCTTGGAGGTCTTGGAGTTCTAACTATGCTTAATATTTGGTCTTTTTCACATGAACAAATATTTTCACAAAAAAATATTTATTTTGTATTAGCTTCAATTCTTTGGCCAATACTGACAATTGTAAGTTCAAAGGCTACAAAAATTTCACCTATGGTATTTACATTTTACATGTATGTTATCTCAACTATTATGGTTATGATATTTTTTGTTGATGTACCAAGTATTGATTATAAAGTTTTTGATTGGATTTTTTGGTTAAATATTCTATCTATTTCAATTATCTCTACAACTTTTGCTACAACTATTTATTTTGTAGGAATAGAAAAACTAGGAACAAATGAAGTTAGTTCATTTATTTTCCTAGTTCCACTATTTGCTATTATATTAAGTGTTATTTTCTTAAAAGAGCATATAAGCTTATCTATAATCATAGGGACTATATTGACATTGATTGCAGTAAAGATTCTTAATAATATAAGAATCTTTGGTAAAAAACAAACTATTATCTAGTATATGACCCATTATTAAAATCAACTGTTGTTCCATTTACATACTCAGGACAAGAAGTAGCTAACCAAACTATAACTTCAGCTGCTTCACTTGGTTCTGCAAATCTTCCACAAGGAACTGCTTTTTTAAATTCTGCTTTTCTCTCTTCTGAGTTATCTTTTTGCATATCAGTTTCAACAGGACTTGGAGCTATACAATTTACAACAATATTATGGCCACCTAAAAGTTTAGCAAAAATTTTAGTTGCATTCATAAGCCCTGCTTTTGCAATCCCATACCAAATATCAGGATGACCGATTTGTCCTGCAATTGAAGCTGTATTTACTATTCTTCCATAATTTCTTTTTTTCATACCTTCGCAAAATAGTGTCATAAGTTCAACAGGAGCATACAAATCCACATTCATAATATGCTCTTTTGCGTCAAGGGGATAGTTATCATAAGAGTATTTTGGTTGCATATATCCAGCATTGTTGATTAAAGTATCAATTTCTCCTACTTCTTTTTCTAAATCTTTTAGTCCATCTATATTTGATAAGTCATACTCTATACATCTAACTTTTGCATTGTCTTTAAATTCAAAATTTGAAAAATCTCTTGCTACTACTACAACTTCATAGTCAAGTTCAATAAATCTTTTTACAACAGCTAGCCCTATTCCTTTATTTCCACCTGTTATTAATACTTTTTTTAATTGTTCCATTCTTTTCCTTTTCAATTAACTATTTATTAACTTTTCAATACTTTTCATTAAATATCAAACTATATAATACGATTATATATAGGATATTACATGAAATTAAAATTTTTACTATTAACAATTTTTACTATTATTACTTTTGCTTCTTCATCATATTTAAATAAAGATACAAAGATATATGAAAAACTCTATTCAAAGATTATCAACACTTCTCTTATAGATTTATCAGAAGTATTTAAAATTGATACGAAAAATATTATAAAGAAACTAACTGATAATAATATTAAAATATTAAACAAAGAACAAACTATAATACAGATTGCACTATCTAATTCAAAAGATAGTAATGAGATAATAGATTTAATTTTGTCAAATTAAATCTATTTAAAAAGACTTTTTAATAAATTTCCTGCTTTATCTCCAAGCTTTTTTTCTATTGTTTTTTCTATTTTCTCTTTGGCTTTTTCTTTTATGCCACTTTCTAAAAGCTTTTTAGTATCAACTTTAACTTTTGGATTTGATATATCTCCAGATATCTTTGTATCAAAAGTTATTCCTTTTATTTGTGTTTGTACCAAAGCATCTATTACTTTTGTTTTTGTATCAATTACAGAAGGATCAACATTAATTGTTGTTAAGTTACTTTTCATATTAATCGTAGATTTGATTATATTTTTATTTATATTACTAGCTAATGATATATTTTCATAAACTTCTTTGGTAAGATCAAATTTTGCAAAACTATTTATTATAGTTGAATACTCATTTTTCTTAAATTGCCCATTTAATAAATCACCTTTTAAATCACCTACTTGTTTTGCAAGATTATAATCCAATTTCAATTTTGATTTTGAGGTAAAAATTTCTGGATAATAAAGCATGTGTAGTACTTTTAGAATTTCAATATCATCAATATTAGCTGAAAAGTCATCATTTAATAGTTTGAATCTTAATTTACCGTCTAATAATTCAGAATAACCATTTACAAGTAAATCTTTGTCTTTTTTGATATCACCTGCAACATCAATTTTCCCTCTTAACTTAGTTTGTGTAACATCAAAAAGTTTTGAAAGATCATCAATATTTAAAAAGTAATCACTTTTTATAACCATATCTTTTAAATCAACATCTGCTTTTTTTACAAAAAGATTTGCCATTGTTGAATAAAAATCAATTTTAGACAAAGCTTTATTTGGTTGTAAATCTGTTTGCACATCTCCACGAAAAGTTAACCTATCTACTAATTTTGTATTAAAATCTTTATTAACTAAACTATTTGTTACAAGTCCATTTACGATTTTTGTATCTATATTTCCATTTAATTTATCTAATTTTGCATTTTTTATATCACCATTAATTGTTATGTTTCCCATAGCGTATTTAGGTTTATTTATTAGGTGTAATATCTCATCTATTTTTGCATTTTTTACATTAAATAAGATATTAGAAGGTTCAAAATTTATTAATTGTACTTTATAATCCGTACTACTTTTAAAAATATCACTAATACCTTCAAGTGTAGCTAAAGAACTATCACCTTTAAGTGTTCCACTTGTACTGAAATTGCCATTTAATTTTTGTTTTGTGTATTTTTCTAACTTTGATAAGTCCAAAATATTTATATCATACTTGATATCAACAGATTTTGAGAATATTAATAAATCACCGATGATTTTTATATTTGAGTTTTTATCTAATGAGGCATCGAACTCAATATTTTTTGTAGTTAATACAAACTTATTTATTTTAAAATTTAAATCTTTTTGTTCATTTACTTTATTTTCTATTAATGAAGAGACTATCCCATTACCAGTTGTTGTAAATAATAAAGCATAAGCTCCTACAAGAACAATAATAATTAAAAATGTTAATCCAAAAAAAAGTTTTTTCATTATGAAGCCTTAATATTTTATTTATTAAATTATACACTACTATGTTTAAACTATAATCAAATTAAATTTCAGAACTGATTATTACTATTATTTTTCACTTTAATATATTATTATATTTATTTTGTTATATTACTTTAATATAAAAATAGGAATTTGAATTGAATCTAAAAAATATAGATTATTATGAAATTATCTTTAAAAATTCTATAGACCCCATTTTATTTTTAAAAGGCAATAAGTTTATTGATTGCAATCAAGCTGCACTTGATATACTTAAAATGAAAAATAAAGACGAACTATTCAATATTCACCCTTCACAAATTTCTCCCAAATATCAACCTGATGGAAACCTATCAACAGAAAAAGAAAAATTACTCATCCAAGAATGTTCTAATAATGGATTTTCAAGATTTGAATGGTTGCATACGGATTCAAATAATAAAGAGTTTTGGGTTGAAGTCACACTGAAAAAATCTACTTTAAATGATGAAATTATTTTTATTGCTGGATGGAGAAATATATCAAAAGAAAAAGAAAAAGAAAAAACAATTGAGAATAAAAACAAAGAATTAAAAGAAAAATATAGCCAAATTGAGAGTTTAAATCATGTTTTAAATGATATAAAAGATTCTGATTTAGTTGAAGCCCTAATGCTTTTAGAAGAATATAAAAAAGCCTTAGATGAGAGTTCAATTGTTACTAAAACAAATACAAAAGGAATAATCACTTATGTAAATGATAAGTTTTGTGAAATATCTGGATACTCAAGAGAGGAGTTACTAGGTAAAAATCATAACATAATTAGAAATCCTGAAACTCCAAAAGAATTTTTTAAAAATTTGTGGGAAATATTAGAAAGCAAAAATATCTACAAAGGTATTATATCAAATAAGAAAAAAGATGGAAGTATCTATTATGTTAACTCAACAATTATTCCTATTTTAGATTCAAATAATGAAATAAAAGAATATATTGGCATTAGAAATGATGTTACTTCATTATTTGAAAAAGATGAAATAATCACAAAACAATTTACTGATAATCTAACAGGTTTACCAAATAGACAAAAGCTTGTAGAAGATTCTAAAATTCTTTTATTTCCTAAACTAGCCATGATTAATATCAATCATTTTAGAGATATAAATGATGTATATGGGATAGATGTTGGAGATTTTATACTAAAAGAACTTTCAAATGTATTATCAGTTTTTAATGATTACAATATTAATGTTTACAGAATTAGTGGAGATATTTTTGGGATATTGGCTTCTGGAAACTACTCAACAGAGTCTTTAAAAAACTTATGCCTAGATTTCTTAGATAAAGTAAAAATAAATCCTATTACATATAAAGATCAAGAATTAAACTTATCCTTTACTATTGGTATTTCAACTGGAAGAGAATGGTTATTAGTTGAAGCAGAAATGGCTCTGCAAGAAGCAAAAGATAAGAACAAAACTCTTGTAATGAATCTAGAAAATAAAAATAAAGATACTTTGAAAAAAAGAGTAGAATTAACAAATAAAATAAAATATGCCTTAAAAAATGATAATCTTTTAATTTATGGCCAAAAGATCATACATAATATAACCGGTAAAATAAAATATGAAGTGCTAATGAGACTTGAAGTAGATGATAAGATACTATCTCCTTTCTTCTTCTTAGAGCATGCAAAAAAAGCAAGACTTTATCACGATATGACAAGAAAGATGATAAGACTAGCTTGTGATTATTTTAAAGACAAAGAAAACTCTTTTTCTATTAATCTTACAATACAAGATATTACAAATGAAGAAACAGTAGAGTATCTTACTAATGTATTACTTGAAACTAAAACAAATAAAAGAATTATATTAGAAATAGTTGAATCTGAACAGATAAATGAATTTGAAAAAGTTACAGCTTTTATAAAAAAGATGAAAAGCTTAGGTGTGAGAATTGCAATTGATGATTTTGGAACAGGATATTCAAACTTTGAATATATTATTAAACTTAATGTAGATATTTTAAAAATAGATGGTTCTTTGATTAGAAATATACATAAAGACAAAAATATTTTTATTACTGTTTCTACTATTGTAAATTTTGCTAAACAATTAGGATTAGAAGTTGTTGCAGAATTTGTTGATTCGCAAGAAGTATTTGAAACAATAAAATCATTGGATATTGATTGTGCACAAGGCTATTTTTTGCATGAGCCTGAACATTTAATTTAAACTTTGTTACATAATGTAATAATTTAATTATTTTAAAACTCATTATAAAGAAAATTTAACCTAAGAGAGTGTACAATACACCCCAACAAAGTGACAAGTAGGGAAATATTTGCATTTATGTAAGTATTGCTAGTCTATTTATAGATTGGTTACGCTATCCGAACAGACTTTGTAAACAAAATATATTATAAGGATATAGAATGAAAAAAATCGTTCTTTTAATGCTAGCTATCGCTGGTGCTGCTTTCGCTGCTGACGGTGAAGTTGCAAATGAAACACTAAAAGCTTACTCTGTAGTAGCTGCTGGTATTGGTTTAGGTCTTGCTGCACTTGGTGGTGCTATTGGTATGGGTAATACTGCTGCTGCAACTATTGCTGGTACTGCTAGAAACCCAGGTTTAGGTGGAAAATTAATGACAACAATGTTCATTGCTTTAGCGATGATCGAAGCACAAGTTATTTATGCACTTGTTGTTGCAATGATTGCATTATATGCAAATCCATTCCTAGGTTAATATTTAAATCTACAGATTTAATAAAATCTAAAAAGGGTCAAGAGTTTTTCTCTTGACCCTTTTTTTATTTCTAATAATTTATAGATTGAGCAAATTCATTTTCTAAATTTATTCTATCTTCTTCTAATCTTTGTCTTATAACTTTTGCAAACGAATCAGGATATATTTCATATTCGTCACTATTTAGACCATTTATAGTCGCCTTTACAATATCATTAGGTGAAGTCTTTGGCATTTGTAAATCTTTTGACATAGTTGTATCAATAGGACCTGGTAATACTTCATATACTGATATATCTTTTGTTTTCAACTCTGCTCTTAAAGCTTGTGTTATAGAGTGTAAAGCACTTTTTGAAGCACAATATAAAGCCATAATAGGAAGATTTATTAGTGCCAATACAGAGGATATATTAATAATAATCCCACCATTATTTATATTTTCTGATAAAATTCTACAACTATTCAAAGTACCAAATAAATTTACATCAAAATCTAAAATTTCATTATCAAACAATCTTTTAGCACTATTTGCACCTGCATTGTTTATTAAAACATCTATTTCCCCAATAGTTAATGCTAAACTTTTAAATTGTTCTTTATTAGTAATATCTAATTCTATTAATTCTATTTTATTAGATAATTTTTTTATAGAATCCAATTTACTTATATCTCTTGCACTACAATATATTTTTTTAACATTATAATTTAAAAATTCTTTTACAAATGCACTACCTAAACCACCATTTGCACCTGTAATAAATACAGTTTTATTCTCTAAATTCATCTAGTCTCCTTCTTCTTCAATATTTGTATAAACTTTATTTAATAAGCCAATTAAACTTTCATATTCTTCTTGGCTCAAACCTGTTGAAAGCAGTTGATTATATTGTTTAGATATGGGAACTATTATTTCAACCAACTCTTTTGCTTTTGATGTTGAAAAAATATTTATAATTCTTCTATCCTTACTATTTACTAATCGAGTCAAAAAACCTTTTTTTTCAAGCCTGTCAAGACTTCTTGTAATATTAGCTTGGTCTTTATATGTACTACTTGCCAACTCTTTTTGGGTCAATCCATTATTTTCAACAATCCTAAAAATCAAGGACCACTGTTCAGGAGAGATATCAAACTCTTTTATTTGTTTATTAAAACCTGTTTTCATAGCTAAAGCAGTTCTATTTAAAATAAAATCCAAGGAATTATTCATATCAAAATTCATATATACTCCTTATGTATTACTATACATTTTTTTAAATTACTTGTCAAGACAAATATTGTTTTAACAAGTAGTTTCATAAAAATTTCTTTTTAATTAAATCTATAAGGTTTTATTGCTATAATTCCGCACTTAAAATAAATAATCATATATTAAAGATTTAGATATTTTAAATGCAGATGTGGTGGAATGGTAGACACGCGGGCTTGAGGGGCTCGTGGCGAGAGTCGTGTGAGTTCAAATCTCATCATCTGCACCAAAAAACTTTATATACAATAATTTGTAATTATCCTTATGAAACAGCTTCTTCTTACAACTTTTTCATTAAAAATAAAACTCTTTTCATTGCTTGTTAATTAAAATTTCAATACCATACTAATACTTTAAAATAAAGGTTTAATATGAAAGCGTTTTTAATAGTTATAGGTGTTATTATTTTGGCATTTGTTGGAATTTTATTTGCAAATGTTAATAATGTCCCAACCTTAGATGAAAATGTAAAAGCATCTTTTTCACAACTTCAAAATCAATATAAAAGAAGAGCAGATTTAATTCCTAACTTAGTATCAACAGTAAAAGGTTATGCAGATCATGAAAAATCTACTCTAACTGAAGTTACTCAAGCAAGAGCAAATGTAGGAAAAATATCTTTGACTCCTGAGATGTTATCAAACCCTAAATTGGTTCAACAATTCCAACAAGCACAAGGGGCTTTAAGTTCTGCGCTTTCTAGACTTATGGTTGTTGTTGAAAAATACCCAAATTTAAAAGCTGATAAAAACTTTTTAGCACTACAATCTCAACTTGAAGGAACTGAAAATAGAATATCAGTTGCAAGAAGAGATTACATAGAAAGTGTAAAAAAATATAATATGGAATTAAGAACTTTCCCTGGAAAAATTATTGCAGCAATTCTTTATCCTGAAGCTAAAGTAAAAGAGAATTTTACAGCTACTCAAAAAGAACAAGAAACACCAAAAGTAAACTTCTAAAATGAAAAAAATAGTTTTTATACTTTTTAATATCTTACTTTTACAAAATCTACTTGTAGCAAATATTGCTTTTCCTAAATTAACAGGAAGAGTAGTTGACAATGCAGGGATTTTAACTTCAAATCAAAAAGAGACTTTAACAAATATAATAAATGCCCAAGAAAAAGAGACTTCAAATCAAATAGTTATTTTGACTTTAAAATCTCTTGATGGTAATGAAATAGAAGATTATGGTTATCAAATAGGAAGATATTGGAAAATCGGACAAAAAGATAAAGATAATGGTGTTTTATTAATTGTTTCAATGAAAGAAAAGAAAATCAGAATCGAAGTTGGATATGGATTAGAAGGAAGTTTAACAGATGCTAGATCTCACGAAATAATCGAATATAAAATCAAACCATATTTTAAAAAAGGTGATTATTATAAAGGACTTTTAGAAGGAACTAATGCAATTATTAGTTCAATAAAAGGTGAATATAAACAAGAAACACATACTAGTAGTAGTGGGAATATATTCCCGCTATTTATTTTATACTTTATGATAATATTTTTAGCTCCATTTATTGGTACAATATTTGCTAAAATGAACTTAAAAAAGACATCAAGAGTTTTTCAATCAATGACATTTGGTGGGTTTGCTGGACTTTTTATTACAATTGGTACAGGTAGCTTTATCATTTCACTTATTGCTTTTATCTTTTTTACATTAACAATCTTTAGAGTAAATAGTAAAATAGTCAATTCAACAAGTAATTCAAATCATAGTTCTAGATACGATAATAGTATTGGTTTTGGAACTGGTTTTGGTGGTGGCTTTAGTTCAGGTTCTAGTAGTTTTGGTGGCAGCTTCGGTGGAGGCGGTGGAAGTTTTGGTGGCGGTGGCGCTAGTGGAGGATGGTAATGTATTTAAATAACGATGAAAAAGAATCTATAGAAAAACAAATAAAAAAACTTGAAGAGAAAAGTTCAGCAGAACTTGTTGCTGTTATTACAGACTTTTCATCTTCTTATAATCTATTGATTTTAATATTTTCTTTAGTTTTTACATTTTTGATTTCACTTATTAGTTTATATTTTAATGCAAGTACGATAATGTTTTTTGAGATACAATTATCAACTTTTGCATTTTTTATACTTATGTTTCATAATTTTAAACAGTACTTTTTATATCTTTTACCAAAAAAATATAAGTATAACAAAGCCTCAAAAAAGGCCAAAGAAGAGTTTATTAATCAAGGACTTTATGACACTCAAACAAAACTAGCAATCATGTTTTTTGTATCAATTGAAGAAAAATATGTAGAAATAATTACAGATAAAAATGTAAAAGAAAAAATAGATGATACATATTGGCAAGAGATAGTAAATGAATTTATTAAAGATGTAAAAAATAAAGAATTCACACAGGGATATGAAAAAGCAATAAAAAACTGTAGTGAAATTTTAATAAATAATTTCCCTATAGAAAAAAATGACAAAAATGAACTTAGTAATGAAGTGATAGAACTTTAAATATCAAAGTTACTATCCCTTCCTTTTACAAATTTAATAACTTATTCTTATAAAAATATAATCATTAATCTTCCTTTTAGATTTATTACAATCAAGCTATACATTTTTATTTAGACATAATTTTTATATTAAACTATGATATAATTTTTAAAACTATAAAGGATATTTCATCGAAAAAAAGATAGTTGGCAGAAAAGAAAGTATCTCAATACTTGACTTGGAATTGTTTGATTTAGATGCTAAAGTAGATACGGGTGCTGATTCAAATGCTTTACATTGTGATGATATTGAAATCGAAGAAAATAAAGTAAGTTTTACTTTACTTGATGAAGTGCATGCTTCATATCATGGTAAAAGAATAACTTTACCTATATATAAAATAAAACGTGTAAAAAGTTCAAATGGAACAGTTCAAATAAGACCATCCATAAAAGTAAGTGTAAAATTTTTTGGTAAAAAATATAAAAGTATCATTTCTCTGACAAATAGAGCTGATATGAAATTTCCAATGTTAATTGGAAGAAGATTTTTAAAAGATAAGTTTTTAGTTGATGTTTCACAAGAGTATTTATGTAATAAAAAAGAGGAAAAATAATAATGAGAGTTTATATATTATCAAGAAATAAAGAGTTGTATTCAACAAGAAGATTAGTGGAAGCAGCCCAAGCAAAGAATTGGGAAGTTAAAGTAATTGATTATTTAAAATGTACTATTGAGATAATGAAAGGTGAACTTATCATAAATTATTTAGGTAAAGTATTACCAACTCCTGATGCAATTATTCCAAGAATTGGAGCAAGTAGAACTTTTTATGGTGCAGCAATGGTAAGACACTTTGAGATGATGGATGTATTTAGTACTTCTGGAAATTTAGCAATTACAAGAAGTAGAGATAAACTAAGAAGTTTACAAGTTCTTTCAAAAAATGATGTTGATATGCCAAAAACAGTATTTGCTTCAAATAAATCAAGTGCAAAAGATGTAATAGCACTATCAGGTGGAGCACCTTTAGTTTTGAAAATATTAGAAGGAACACAAGGTGTTGGTGTAGTTTTAGTTGATAGCGAAAAAGCTGCAAAGTCTGTTCTTGATGCCTTTTATGGCATGGATGTAAACTTACTTGTTCAAGAGTATATTGAAGAAGCAGGAGGAGCTGATATTAGAGTATTAGTTGTAAATGGGGAAGTTGTAGGAGCCATGAAAAGACAAGGTGCAGAAGGCGATTTTAGATCAAATCTTCACCAAGGTGGAAGTGCTACAGCACATAAACTAACAAGAAAAGAAAAATCAACTGCAATAGCAGCTGCCAAAGCTATGGGTCTTGGAGTTTGTGGAGTGGATATGATACCCTCATCTAGAGGACCACTTGTTATGGAAGTAAATTCAAGTCCTGGATTAGAAGGAATTGAAAAATCGACAAATCTAGATATTGCAAGTAAAATCATGGATTATATTGAAAAAAGTGTAACTCCAGCATCAGAAAAAAGTACTAAAAAAAGAAAAATAAAAAAAGATAATATTGGAGCTTAAACTAGATGCAAAGTAGTGATTTGGTAATTGGTGGTATTGTTGTACCAAGGGGAAAAGAAGTAAAGATAAATTTAGAGTTACCAAAACTTTATAATACTCCTACAAATTTGCCAATAAGAGTAATACGAGGTAAAAAAGCAGGACCGATAGTTTTTATAAGTGCAGCAATTCATGGGGATGAATTAAATGGTATAGAGATTATTAGAAGAATCAGAAAACTAAATATTTTAAAAAAACTACATGGAACTATAATCTTTGCACCCATTGTAAATGTTTATGGAGTTATGACACTATCTAGATATCTACCTGATAGAAGAGATTTAAATAGAAGTTTCCCAGGAAGTGGTAAAGGCTCAATTGCAAGTAGAATTGCAAAAATCTTTTTTGAAGAGATAGTTTCAAAGTGTGATTTAGGAATTGACCTGCATACAGGCTCTATTCACAAATCAAACTTACCACAAATAAGAACAAATATGGATAATGAATATACTCTAAAACTAGCTCGTGCTTTTGGTGCACCTGTCATCTTACACTCAGAATTAAGAGATGGGTCACTAAGAGCTGAAGGTGAAGAAAGTGGTATACCAATACTTCTTTATGAAGCAGGTGAAGCATTGCGTTTTGATGAAACGTGTATAAGAATCGGAGTAAAAGGTATTATTAACGTCTTAAGAGAAAATGCCATGCTTCCCAAAGTAATACGAAAAGGAAGTAAGACTCCAATAACTTCAAGAGTAAGTAAATGGATAAGAGCCAGTGAAAGTGGAATGATAAGAACAATAAAAGCCTTGGGCGATATTGTAAAAGAGAATGAAGTTATTGCTTATATTGATGAACCATTAGATGATAATAGTTTTGAAATATTAGCACCCTTTGATGGAATCATTATAGGGAAATCTCAAATTCCCCTTGCTCAAGAAGGTGATGCGGTTTTTCACATAGCAAAATTTGGTAACTTAAATATTGCCGAAAACAAGATGGAATACTTCAATGAAGATGCCATAAAACAAAGCGAATTTTACGAATTAAATAATGAAGAGATAATAGAATAACATGGAAAAATTTTACGATATTTTAAAACAGCTAATTAGAACACCAAGTGTTGTGGGAGCAGAACATCCTTTTTTTATGAGAGTGAAAAGAGAGCTTGAAGAATTAGATTTAAATGTTGAATACTATGATGGTGTTTTAGTTGCAAAAGGAAGTAATCCACAAGAGGGATATATTTCTGCCCATGCAGATAGACATGGTTTGATTTGTACAGGACATAATGAGTTCCAATATGCTGCTTTTATTGCAAAAAATCAAGCTGACTTAAGAGGGAATTCAAACTCTGAAAAACTTTTAAAAAACTTTGAAATGAGATTTATGGATCATAAAGTTCAATCATATGAGCCATGGTCTGGAAGTTATTTGGGAATGGGAGTTATTAAAGATGCCTTTCTTTGTGATAGAAGAAAAAATATTATTTTTAAAATTGATGGTCTTAAACATCTTCTACCCGGAACTGCTATAGCATTTATGGATACGCTGAACATAGATGAGAATGGCTTAGTTTCTGCTCAACTTGATAATGTTATCTCTATTGCTATGATTATTTATTTGTACCATCTTGGATATCAAGGAACTGCATTTTTTACAGCAAGTGAAGAAGCTGGAAAAAGTTGGAGATTTTTACTTGAATATTTCAGAAGATTTAATTTAACAACAGATGAACTTCTTGTTTTAGATACAAGTCCATACAGTAGTGTAGATCATATTACAAATTTAGATATTGTGTTGAGGAATAGAGATGAAAATGCTGTTTTCAAATCACCTTTAGAAGAAAAACTTAAAAAAATAGTTATTGAAAATAATATAAATTACCACTACAAAGATGCTTATTTAGAAAATCAAATGTTAAGTGCAGGAACAAAAGGTTCAGTGGGAGTTACAGAACTAGGAAGAATAATTGATGCAACAGATGGTGAGATTCAAGGTACAACTCTTCAAATTCCAACTATTGGATATCATACAGTAAGGGAAACTACTACTAAAAAATCCATAGATACAATGGTTTTAATTTTATCAAAACTTTATATTGAGAAAAAAGATAACTAAAAACAGTTATCTTTTTTTAATAAAAAACACTAAAAGAATTGATACAATAGCTGAAAAAAGAAGTATATTTATTACAAATTGAGTACCACCAATTCCTTGAGTAAAAGGTAAAGAAGTAGTATTCATACCAAAAAATCCAACAATTAAATTTAATGGTAGAAATATTCCTGATAGTAAAGTCAAAATATAAACAGTTCTATTCATCTGCTCATTATTTTCTACTATATATGAGTTATGCAAAGCATCAAGCTTTTCTAAGAGCATTCCAGAGTTTCTATGTGCTCTGCTTAAATGTTCTTGCATATCTTCAAAGTTACTTTTTAAATAGTCGTCATCTTTCTTATAATCATTTATCAATACTCCAATAACTTCAACACATTTAAATAATACTCTATTCATTTTAATAAAATCATTTTTGTAAGAAAACCATTTTTTATTAAAATTTTTATCTATTTTGTTTTCATAAAAGCTATCTTCAATATTTTCTATTTCATTTATGTAATTACTTACCATGTTCAATATTGAATCAATATCTTTATTTAAGAATTCATAAAATCCATCAATATTTTTTAAATCAACAAAATTTCTATTTTTTCTATCATAATAAAAATAAGAATTATCTGTAATTATAAAAGCTTTACTTACTGGAACTACTCTATTGTTTGTAATTTTAGGAATTCTAATTATAAATAAATCATAATTTTCATCTTTGAAAAATACTGAAGGGTGGGCTTCATTATCAATATCAGTTAGGTGAAAATCATCTATTGTATTTAATTTCATTATTTGCTTAATTGTTTATATAATGAATTTAAGTCACCTAAAACCCAAATTTCTTTTATTTTGTCATCTTCTATTCTAAAGAATGAAGCTCCGTTATATCTTATTCTTCTATTAGTCGCTTCTATGTCAAAAAGTTTTCCTAAATGCGTTCCATTATATATAGCTCTTGCACTCACTAAATTATTTTCTGCAATCATAAGTTCAACCCCATGATATAAATTTGGGAGGGCATGCAAAATCATATCAAAGTACTCTTCAAACTCTTTTTTACCATGTGTTTCTACATCTAATGTACCTCTAAAAAGTATATCATCATGAAATAGTTTATCAATATATGATTTATCTTTTTTATTCCAAAGGTTCTCATAATAAGATTTTACGATTTCTTTATTTCTGTTCATTTTCTCTCTTTATTGAAATTTTAAAAATTATACTACTTTTTTTCTTTTTTTTTCGATTATTTATATTAAAGTTCTGTTGCATTTTTAATTATATCAATTCCATACTTGTCCCTTAACTTATTTAATTTATTAGTTAATTCTAAATTCTTTTTGTCCTTTTCATACTCAAAAAGGTTAAAACTGTGATTTTTATTTTCTATAAAATTTGATACAGATAAATTCAATTGAACAATATAATGAGTTGGATGAATATCTATAGTTTTAAAAAGTTCTAAAATCGAGTTTTTAAAATATGTTTCATTGAAAAGTCTATTTGTATTTATATAATCTTTTGATTTGTTTTTATAGTCATAACTTATTTGTAAAAAGAATGTTTGGGGAGTAACTTTTTCTTTAAATACTAAAAAACTAAGATACCTACATAAAATAACAAGCCTTCTATTTATCTCAACTCTATCTTGCACAGGATCAAAGGTTCGTCCTATTCCTATTGATTTTTTAGTAGTTTTTGTTTGTGTTTTTTCTTTGTCTAATCCTAATACTCTATTATAAAGTTGTATTCCAGATTTTTTCCACGAATAAAAAAGCTCTTTTTTATCTCTTATTTGACCTAGTCTTCTAATTCCATGTGCTAATAATTTTTTTTCAGTACCTTTTCCTATTCCTGGGAATTCTGAGATTACTTTATCTTTTATAAAATCATAAACTTCATCTTGTTGGACTATTTTTATACCATCTGGTTTTGCACCATTTGTCGCAAGTTTTGCTATATATTTTGTATTTGCAATACCTATAGATATTGGTAATTTAAACTTTTCAAAAACTTCATTTTTTAAATCTTTTGCAAAATTCCCAATATCATGATCTTCAATATATCCACTTAAATCTATAAAAAATTCATCAATACTAGATTGCTCCACATGGGGAGTTTTTGTGTATAAATACTTGTTAAGTCTTTGGGATAAATCATGATACAAAGAATAATCAGGGGGAATCATTATCAAGTGAGGACAAAGCATCAAAGCTTCATTTACACTCATAGCAGTTTTTACTCCATATCTTCTAGCTTCATATGAAGATGTTGTAATTATTCCTCTTATTCGTCCATTTTGATCTTTGTAATACTCATCAGAACTCTTACTATTTTTTGTTAAAATCGAACTTACAAAAGCACCATTACTTTCACTTAATACTTTTTTATCATTTGATTTATTATCAAATATTGAGGTATTACTTCTTCCTCCAACAGCAACTGCTTTGCCTAATAGTGTACTGTCTAGTGTTCTATGGGCAGATACAAAAAATGAATCGATATCTAGGTGTATAATCATAAAGCTATTATACAATATTTTATTACAATTTGATATAAAATGGCATAATGTAATATTTGACTTTAAAAAAATATTGCTGTATATTTTCAATTTTAAAGGATAAAAAATAGAACCTTGTAGAAACTGTAAAAGCCAAATAGAACCAAAGCTAAGACAATGTCCCTATTGTGGGATTTTAAACCCTACTATTAAATTAAAAGAGATTTTTATTGGAATTTTTTTCGTAATAGCTGTTATGAGTATAGTTACTTATTTTGTAAATTAATTTATTTAAAAAATTTACCCATAACAAAACCAACAGCCAAACCAATAAGATGAGCATACCAAGCTACTGGAAGACCTATTAAAACAGGTGCAACAGAGATAATTAAAATCCAAGTAATGATACCTTTTCTTTGATAAGTATCAATTAGTGCAATATAACCTAAAAGCACACAAATTGCCCCTGATGCACCTACTAAATTATTATTCATACCAATTGCTTGCATAAAATAAAAACTTAATAATGAAGTTATTATTCCCCCCATGAAATAAAGAACTAATAAGGCTTTTACACCTCTATATTTTTCTATCATATTTCCAAATTGAAAAAGTACAAACATATTCATCAAGATATGACCTACTCCACCATGAGCAAACATTGTAGATAAAGGTTGATACCAAAGTCCCTCAAGAAAGAACATATTTAGTCCTAAATATAAAGAACCATTATTCATATTTATTTGAACTAGGTACATTACAACAGTTATAAAAATAATTATATTTGTGACAGTTATTAGTTTTTCATTTTGCATTGTGTTTAAAAGCCTTTATTGTACATTCTATTCTATTTTTAATCTCATTTTTATCATAATGTAAAAAGTTTGTTTCCATCATAAAGACTTCTTTTCCATTTATTCTAAAAGAGCTTAATATAGTCCCAGCAAAAGATTTACTTTTTTCATCTTTTTTTCTAGGGTCATTTTTATCGTTTTCTATGATTTCATATTTTATTTTTAAGTATTTTACTGGATTTTCTCTTTGAGCAAAAGCAATTGAACTTCTAAAAAAACTATCTGCTTCATCTACAGAAATTTTATTTTTTAAATAAAATTTCCCAAATCGAGGTTTTGTAAAACCTCCACTTAAAACATACAAACCATTTTTAAAAAAATAACTTGCATCTTTTAAGAGTTCAGGTCTTGTGATAGAATCAAAAGTGAAAGTTTGTTTTTGACACTCTAAATTAGAGTTCACCCTAACTTCTTTTTTCACTTTTGGTCCATATTTAGAATAAAGAGTTATTACTACAGAAATCATAATAATAGAAGCCAAAGTAAAAAAGTTATTTACTATTTGACTTGCTCTTTTTTGGCTTGCGCTCATAGAGTTAAATTAAACCCTCTTTTAGTACATCTTCAATCTTGTCTACTGGTTTTATTTCTAAAGCATTTTTAACTTCTTGTGGAATCTCTTCTAAATCTCTTTCATAATTTTTTCTAGGAATTAAAGCTTTTTTCATTTTTGCTTTAAATGCAGCAATCAGTTTTTCTTTTAATCCACCTATAGGTAAAACTTTTCCTGTAAGCGTTAACTCTCCAGTCATACAAATATCAGACTTGATTTCTTTATTACTTAAAATAGAAGCAATAGTTAAAGCCATTGTAATACCAGCACTTGGTCCATCTTTTGGAGTTGCACCTTCAGGAATATGTAAGTGAATATCATATCTTTTGTAAACTTCACTTGATTCTAAAACTACATTTTCATCTTTTTCTTTTAAAGACATAGGAATAAGGTTTTGATCAATTTTTACTTTACCTTCATCAATTAAAACTTTTACAACTGAATATGAAATTCTTGATGACTCTTTCATTACATCACCTAGATTCCCAGTAACAACTAAGCTACCTTTTCCTTTTAGTTTTATAGCTTCGATTTTTAATACATCTCCACCAACAGCTGTCCAAGCTAAGCCATTAGCAACACCAACCATATTTTTTTTATCTGCTGGGTCTATTTCAAAAATAGGATTATCTAAGAACTCTTTTATATTCTTAGTATTGATTAAAACTTTCGATTCATCTTTTGATAATATTTTCTTTGCAGCTTTTCTAAATAGTTTAGAAAAAACTCGTCTAAGATTTCTAACCCCTGCTTCTCTTGTATATTTTGAAATAATTGTTTCAATTGTTGTTTGACTCATACTTATTTCAGTTTTTTTCAGTCCATGTTTTTCTAACTCTTGAGGTATCAAATAATCTTTTGCGATATGATACTTTTCATTTGGAGTATATGAAGATATTTCAATAAATTCCATTCTATCTCTAAGTGCTGCTGGTATTCTTCTAGCATCATTTGCAGTTGATACAAAAATCACTTGTGATAAATCTATTGCAAAATTTAAATATAAATCTCTAAATTCATTATTTTGTTCAGGATCTAAAACTTCAAGCATAACAGCTGTTGGATCACCTCTGTTATTTGCTCCTAATTTATCTATTTCATCAAGAACCATTACTGGATTCATTTTTTTAGCATCAACCAAGCCTTTTACAAGTCTCCCTGGCATTGCTCCAACATAAGTTCTTCTATGACCTCTTAATTCATTAACATCTTCCATCCCACCTAAAGCAACTCTTACAAGTGGTCTTTTTAGTGCCTTTGATATAGAGTTTGCTAAAGAAGTTTTACCAACACCTGGAGGTCCCACAAAACAAAGTACAGTTCCTCTTGATTTGGCATTTTCAACTCCCCTTTGTTCTAAAAGTTGTTTTACTGCAAAATATTCAGAGATTCTCTCTTTTGCTTTTTCTAGGGAATAGTGATCTTTATTTAATTGTTTTTCAACTGCATCTACAGATATCTTTTCATCAGAGTATTGTCCAAATGGTATATCTAAAACTTGTTCCACATATGTTTGTAAAAGTGAAGCATCAGGTGAATCTTGATGCATACGAGAAAGCTTTTCAATTTGTTTTTTTGTCTCTTTAAAAGCATCTTTCCCCATAAAAGGCTTAAGTTTTTTTAGCCTTTTAGAATATGATTTTACCTCTTCATCTTTTTTATTTCCAGTTCCAAGTTCTTGTTGTATTGCTTTTATTTGTTCTTTTAAGAAATAATCTTTGTGTGTTTTTTCAATTTTAGAATTTACTTTTTGAGTAATATCTTTTTGAATTTTAAAATTTTCTATCTCTTTTTGTATTATTTCTATAATTGAAACTAATCTAGCTTCAATATCTGTTTGAGAAAATAATTTATAAGCTTGTGATTTAGTCACCTTTAAAACAGAAGATATTAAATCTGCAATTCTAACTGCATCATTATTTTCATCAATAGTTTTTATCAAATCAACTGGAAACTTAGTATTGATTTTCGATAATTTTCCTACATTTTCTCTAAGAATATTTAATATAGAAGTGACACTTTCTAGTGAATATGGTTTTGTTTGTATTAATTCTACTTGGCAAACATCTGGGTTATCAAGTTTAAATTGACTAATTCGCCCTTTTGCTAAACCTTGAAAAAGTACTTTTATTTTACCATCAGGTAAAGATACTTTTCTCATAATGTTACCTATTACACCAACATCATAAAATTGACCATCAGCTCTTTCTTGGCTCTCTTGCCCATCTTTGCTCACAGCAACTATTACTAACTTATTTTCATTTATTGCTTTTTCAACTGCACTTATATTAGTCTTATTGTTTAAAAAAAGTGGTGCAATCATAAATGGGTATAAAAATACCTCATCTTCAATAATTAATGGTAATTCCTGTGGAAATTCATCATAATTTGTTAAATCCATTAAAATTAACTCCTAAAATATATTTGTATTATTCGAAGATTGCTCTATACCATGGAACATTTACTTCTTTTATCTCTTTTGGGTCAACCCAATTTTTACTTACTTTTTCTTCATAAAATTTTGCAGCTTTTGGTTTATCAATTCTTGTGTATAAATCTGCAATCTCTTTATCAAAAGAAGCTTTTGCCATAGCTAATCTTGCATTTATTGTTCCTACTAGTGGCATATATGGAGAATTTGGAAACTTGATAATAAACTCATTTATCTCTCTTTGTGTTTCTGTAATCAAATTTTGTTCTCTAAACTCAGAAGAAAAAGATAAAAAGTTTGCTTTAATTTTTAAGTATCTAAAATAATCAATACTTTTACTCACTCCAAATCTTTTAGTATATTCATCAATATAAAAATTTGCTAAGGCATACTCTTCTTCTTCAATGTGTGCATTAACCAAAATTTCTAATGCTGTTGCTAATAAAGGTGAATTTTTATGTTCACTCTCTAAAGAAATATAAGCATCATCTGCACTTTCTAAATCACTAGTTGCTATGTCATCAGTTATTTTATTATACCAATAAATAGCAGGCTGACCATACTCTTTAGGTCCTTTTTTTGATGAACAAGATATAAGAGTCATTGCAAACCCTGCAATTATTACCAAACTCAAACTCTTCTTTGCTATTGTGCTTAAACCAATCATTATTACTATCCTTTTGTAAAAAGAAGTATTTTAACTAATCCAAGCTTAGGAAATATTTGATATAATCTAAAAAACAATATTAAGGTAAAATATGAAAATCACATTAATAGGTAATGGAATGATGGCAAGAGCCTTAGCAAAAGGTTTAATAGAAAGTCATGAAGTCGAAATTTTGGGAAGAGACCAAGTTAAATTAGAGAAATTAAAAGAATTAATACCAGAAGTTGAAGTAAAAGTTTTAGATGATATTGAAGATATTACAAATAAAAATATAATTTTTTGTGTTAAGCCTTACGCCTTACAAAGTGTAGCAGTAAGACTTGAAGGAAAAGCAAACTTATTTATATCAATTTTAGCCGGTACAAAAATTGAAAGTCTAAAAAAACATATATTATCAAAAACATATATTAGAGTTATGCCAAATGTTGCAGCTTCAATTAGAAAATCTATGACTACAATTACAGGTGATAGAGAAGCAAAAAATATAGCACTTGAACTATTTAATTCAATTGGTAAAACTTTATGGGTAAATACAGAAGCACAACTTGACATTGCAACAGCAGTTGCGGGAAGTGGTCCTGCATTTTTGGCTTTAGTTGCCGAAGGTATTGCAGATGGTGCTGTAAAAGCAGGATTAGAGCGAGAATTTAGCACTTATTTAGTACAAGGCCTTTTTGAAGGAGTTGCTGGATTATTAGAAAAAAACCATCCTGCTGTTTTAAAAGACTCAGTTACAAGTCCTGGGGGAACAACAATCGCAGGAGTTGCATCCTTAGAAGAAAAAGGTGTAAGAGATGCTATGATTAAAGCAATCCAAGCAGCTCACGAAAAAGCCGTTGAAATCTCAAAAAAATAGTTTTATCTTTTTAGAAACGATTGTTTCTTTAATAGTTGTATCTATTATCGTAGCTATATTTTTTAAATTAAGTTACGATAATAATACAAATAAAAAATTCCAAAAATTAAATACACTCTCAAATAAACTTAAAAAGTCAGATTATTCAAATATGCAAAGTTCTCAAGAAGAGATTACTATTTTAGAAAATGGTGTAGGAAAAGAATTACTAGTGAAAAAGATTACTACAAATAGTGATGAAATAAAGTTATACAAATATGAACTTATCAAATAAAAAAGCATTTTCTTTAATAGAACTTATTGTTTGTATTTTTATAGTTTCACTTATTTCTATTTATTCAATCTATTTTTATAAAGAAATTTTTGTAAAAAATGAACAAACTTTTCAAGAAGAGAAAACAAAACTTGAACTTTTAAATTTCAAACTTTTTTTAGAGAAAAATTTAGGTTTTGATAAATTAACATACAAAAACAGAAATCTCTATTATGAAAACTCTTTACTTTTAAAAGATGTAAATAAGTATAACCTAACAGTAAATAATAAATATGCCTCAATAGATATCTGTTTAGAAAATAGAGTTTGTAAAGAAGTGGTTATTATAAAATGAAAAACTCTTTTTCTTTGCTTATTACTTTAATTTTGATATCAATATTTTCATTTTTTACTGTACTTATTCTTCAAACAAAATCATTATCTATTTCAAATCTAACAAATTCATATTTACAAACTCAAGCAAAACTACATATGGATTTTTTCAAAGATTATATAAATACTCTAGATTTGAAATCTAATTGCACCGAGAAGTTATCTTTTAATGATGATATTTATAAATTAAAAGCAAAAGTAACATTTGAAAAAGGGTGTTTAAGTACTCTTCCTCAAAGTGTCACTATTGATATTTTTATAAATGCAAAAACACTAAATAATGAAATAAATTTGCATAAACAACTAATCAAAAAGTTATAAAATCACCTCTAAAACTTTTTTTGCTAATTTTAAAGCTTTGCTTCTATGTGAAAACTCATTTTTTTCCTCATGAGTTAATTCACCTAAAGTTCTATCATAACCTTTTGGAATAAACATAGGATCATATCCAAAGCCTTCAGATCCTATCTCTTTTGGAATCACATTTCCATACATCCAACCATGTACAGTTGAAACTTCACCTTTATAAATAATACATATACAAGCTGTATAATGAGCTGGCGTTATTTGCAAGTTATTTTCTTCTAATTTTGAGATTAATTTTGCATTATTTTCTTTATCACTAGCACCCTCACCTGCATATCTAGCTGAATAAATCCCAGGCTCATTGTTTATTGCAGGAACTGTGATTCCACTATCATCTGATATTACAATGTATTCTTCACTATTTAATTTATCATATATTGCTTTTGCTTTTATTATTGCATTGCCTTTAAAACTATTGGCATCCTCAATTATTTCCATATTTCCAATTAGCTCTTTGAAAGTATATACCTCTTCATTTGGTAGAAGCTTTTTGAACTCCCCTATTTTTCCTTTGTTTGATGTAGCTAAAACTATTTTCATTGCTTTCCTTATTTATGTTATATTAATATATTTAGTATATAATTTTTTCTTATTTTATCAAACTTCAGGATTATAAATGATTAAATCTATTATGCCATTAAGTGTTATTATTTCACTAAGATTTTTCGGATTATTTATTGTATTACCAGTTATCTCTGTATATGCAATGAACTTACAAGGTGCAACAACTACTATTGTTGGAATTATAGTTGGAGGATACGCTCTAACTCAAATGATTTTTCAAGTTCCTTTTGGAATTATGAGTGATAAACTTGGTAGAAAAGGAACTATCATTCTAGGACTTATTTTATTTGGTTTAGGATCAATAATTTGTTCTGTTTCAAATGATATCTTGACTTTATTACTTGGAAGATTGATGCAAGGTGCAGGAGCTATTGGAGCAGTTGTAACTGCAACTATAAGTGACTTAGTAAAAGAAGAACAACGACCTAAAGCGATGGCTTTAATGGGTGGAAGTATTGCTATGGCATTTGCTTTTGCTATGATTTTAGGACCAACACTAGGTTCTTGGTTAGGAGTTCAGTCTTTATTTATTATTACTGCTGTTATTGCCTTTGCTTCAATTTTTGTTTTAATAAAAGCAGTTCCAAATCCTCCAAAAATAACTCACACTTATAATAAAAAAGGTGCTGTTACATCTGTATTATTCAATAAAAACTTATTAAAAATGAATCTTACAAACTTTTTACAAAAAGGTTTTATGACTTTTGCTTTTATGATTATTCCTATGGTTTTAATAAAACATTTTGAATGGTCAATGTCAGATTTATGGAAAGTATATATGCCAGCTACAATATTTGGAGTGCTTGCGATGGGACCAGCTGCTATATTAGCTGAGAAAAAAGGAAAATATAAAGAAGTGCTAATCGCTGGAATTATTTTCTTTGCTATTTCATACCTAGTAATTGGAACATCATCTAGTGCCACTATTTTTGCAATTGGTGTAGTTTTATTTTTTATAGGTTTTAATGTACATGAACCAATTATGCAATCACTTGCTTCAAAATATGCAAAAGTTCACCAAAGAGGTTTTGTATTAGGAGTATTTAATTCTTATGGTTATTTTGGAACTTTTATTGGTGGTTTATTAGGTGGAGTATTTTTTGAAAAAGTAAATCTTTTTGATATAGTAATAGCAATAGCAGCTATTTGTATTGCTTGGGCAATTATGATTTTTACACTTCCAAATCCATTGAAAAAACAAACTGCTTATTTAAATTTAGATGACTATGACAAATCAAAGTTTTCAAATTTTGAAAATAGTGATATAATTGATGAATGGTATGTAAATGATACAGAAAATCTTTTAATAGTAAAATATGATAAAGATAAAATAAGTGAGGATGAGCTAAAAAGCACTTTAAAATGATATGAGAAAAAAACCAATCATCTCTTTTCTTCTTATTATTACTTTTATAAGCTTTGCCTTTAGTGTAAAGACATTTAATATTTCTCAGGAAAAATTAGATAAATTTACGCAAAAATATGGCGAAAAAGCTAGAATAAGAGTTTTAGTTTGGGATGAGATGGTTGAAAATGCTAAATCAAAAGATATTCTACACAAACTAAAAGATGTAAATGACTTTTTCAATAAAATAAGATATGAAACAGACCAAAGCCATTGGAATAAAAAAGATTATTGGGCAGCTCCTTTTGAATTTATGGGTACAGGAGCTGGAGATTGTGAAGATTATGCAATTGCTAAATACTTTACCCTAAGAAAGCTAGGTGTTCCTGAAGATAAATTACGAATAACCTATGTAAAGCTACTTCAAAGGGGAACAAAATATGAACAAGCTCACATGGTTTTGACATATTATCATACACCAAGCTCTACACCTGTAGTCTTAGATAATGTAAATAAAATATTAAAACTAGCCAGTAAAAGACCAGACTTAAAACCAGTTTATAGTTTCAATGCCCAAGGATTATGGGAAGCGAAAAATAAAGGTAAGACTTCACAACTTGTGGGGAAAAATAATCTAAAATCTTGGAAAGATTTAATGAGTAGAATTTAACAAAGGAAAAATATGTCTTTATCTAAACAACTTTATTTAATAATATCTGTAATATTTTTTGCGATATTTGTAGGTAATTTTATTATTAGTGTCAATAATACAAAAGAGTATTTAGAAATAGAATCAGCAAATAAAGCACAAGATACTGCAACTGCACTGGGAATAAGTCTTAAATCACTTATTGGTGATAAACATGACCCCGAAATAGAAAGTACAATAAAGGCAATTGCAAATAGAGGATTTTATAAAGAAATAAGACTTGAAGATGTTGAAATTTCATTTACAAATGATGATTTAATCAAAAATATCGAAGATATGAATATAAATAAATATAGCACTATTGACGATGTTAAAATTGACCCTAAATATGGGAAAATAGAAAAAGATACCAATGACTCTTATTTTGAAAATGCTTTAGACTCTCTTGATTCTGTTTCTAATAATGAAGTAGTAGCTAATGATATTAAAACAAATACTAAATATATTTTTACACCAACAGATGAATATAAAGATGGTGGTGATTTTGAAGTTTCATTTAAAGTAAAAATTAATAATAAATTAGTAAATGCCAAATCTCAAATAAATCTAAATAAAATTTTAGTAAAAGAGTATAGAGAAGAGAAATTTGACTATGTGCCTCAATGGTTTATAAATCTAATCCAATTAAATATGCAAGAAAAATCTAGTGAAATAAGTGATGGTTGGAAAAAAGTAGCAACTATTTTTGTAAGTTCAAATGCAGGCGATGCCTATGCAAAACTATATGAACAAGCTAGAGGAGCTATAATATATTCACTTATTGCCTTTTTTGTATCTTTAGCTATCTTAGTTTTATTTTTACAACTTATTTTAAAACCTTTAAAAAATATAGAAAAACTAGCAGTAAATATTGCCCATGGTAAATTTGGAAAAATAAATAAACTACCTGTAACAACTGAGATAAAAAATGTAGCAATTGCTATGAATGACATGTCTAGCAAGATTGAAGGAATTATCAAAAAACTTAATGCAAATATTGAAAATGTTACTAAAAAAATCTCTCAAGATGGACTTACTAAATTAGAGATGAGACAAACATTTGAAACAGATATGAAAAATATGTTTATTTCTAAAACGGATGGTTATGTAATAAGTTTAAAAATCGAATCTTTAGCTGAATTTGCTAAAAATAACTCAAATAGTGCAGTAGATAAATTCATCAAAGATTTTGCAAATATATTACAAGACTCAAATGAATCATTTAACTTTGAAATAAAAGCCTTTAGATTTTTTGGTTCAGAATTTGCATTAATTGCTAAGAGTTGTTCTGAAGATGATATTAAAAGATTAAGCCAATATCTCAAAGCGAAATTTGATGTTTTTTCAAAAGAAACAAATTTAAAAAATATTTCAAATATTGGGATAACTATGTTTAACCAAATAGGAACAATTCCTGAAATGTTAAGTGCGGCAATAGAAGCAAGAGAAAGTGCAAAACAAATTGGACCAAATGAAGCAGTAATAAGAGATGCAAATGATTTAGCAAGAGATATGGAATCATGGAGAGAGTTAATTTTTGATATTATAGATAATTCAAAATTTGATGTAAAATATATCAATAATGAATATATATTAACAGGAGAAAATGAAGGTAAACTTATTATGCAAGAAGCCTTTACTTCTGCATATGATAAAAATGGTGAACAAATACCAATTGGAACATTTATCTCAATTGCTGAAAAATATGAAAAAGTATTAGATTTTGATAAAGCTGTTGTAAGTAGTGTAATTAATCATATTAAAGAAAATAAAATTGAAAATAATATTTCAATAAACCTATCTCTTGATTCTATTATTGATTCTAACTTTATAGATTGGTTAACAATTACTCTTGAGAATAACAATTTGATTGCAAAAAAATTAGTATTTTCAATTACAGCATATGGAGTTGCGAAAGATATAGAGCACTTTAAAGTTTTTGCAAAAATTGTTAATCAATATCATGCTAGAATTATTGTAAAAAGATTTGAATCAAAATTTATCCCATTAGAGAGTATAAAAGACTTAAATCTTGACTTTATAAGACTTGCTAGAGATTATACAAATGGAATATCTTCTGATTCTGGAAAACATGCTTTTGTAGAGTCTATGCAAGACTTGTGTAATTTAGTAAATATACAAGTAATGGCTGAAAATGTAAAAGCAGATGAAGACTTAGAGAAAGTAAAAGAAATAGGACTACACGCAGCTAGCAGATAAAAAGCTTATATTAGTAATTATTAATCCAAAATTAATAATTACTATCTATAATTTTATGTAAATACTAAACTTAGGCAAAATATGTTTGAAAAAATTTTAAAGTTTTTTGTGGAAAATTCAAGAATCAATTACACTCTTTTTTTCATGATTTTTGCAATTGGAATCTGGGCATATAACAAAACTCCAAAAGAAATTTTTCCTACTTTTGAACTTGAAATGATTTCAATAAGTGGTTCTTATACAGGAGCATCTGTTGATATTCTTGATAAGATGGTAGTAAATGAAATAGAAGATGACCTAAAAAATCTTGATAGCGTTGATACAATAACTACTATTATTAGTCCTAGTAAATTCTCTATTATATTAGAACTAAAAAAAGGAAAAGATAGATACAACGAATCAGATAAAGTAAAAGATATAATTACTTCTGTAAAAAAAGACCTTCCCTCTGATATGGATGAACCAACTGTTAAAGTAATAGATAGAACTAGAACTTTATTGGATATATCATTGACCTCTTCAAAATACACTCTTGATGAATTAAAACCTTTAGCTGATGATATTAAAAGTCAGATAATGACAATAGGTGGCATAAATGAAATAACTATATTTGGTGATTCTGATAAGTTTTATGAAATATCACTAGATGATAATAAAATAGAAGCCCTTAAATTAAATAAGACCGAAATATTTAATGCCATATCAACACTTTCATATATTTTCCCAATAGGTAAAATAGAAGGGGAAAAACACTATTATATATCAACATACAATGGTGCAAAAAATGCCCAAGAATTTGCAAAAAGTGTTATAAAAATAGGAAATCAAACAGTTTATTTAAGTGATATTGCAACTGTTAAAAAGAAGTATGAAGACTCTTCAACTCTTTACTCCTTTAATGGCAAAAATGCCTTATCTTTAAAAGTAGAACAAAATGATACAGCAGATGCTTTGGTTATAACAAAAGATATTGAAAAACTTTTGCCAAAACTAAATAAACAAAATAAAGATGTAAATATTGTAATAGCAGATGATAATAGCGAGAGGATACGAGATAGATTAAATATTGTCATTTCAAATATCATGCTTGGTATTATTCTAATTACAATAATAGTTATGCTTTTAATCAATGCTAGAATGTCTTTTATTATTGCCCTTGGTATTCCAACTTCATTTGTAATAGCTGCAATATATTTTTACTTATCTGGTTATTCAATAAACATGATTTCCCTTGTTGGAGTTTTGATAGCCATTGGTATAGTTGTTGATGATGCTATTGTTGTAAGTGAAAATATTCAACAATATATAGAAGAAGGATATGCCCCAAAAGAAGCAGCAGTATTAGGTGCAAAAGAGATGGTAGAACCTGTAACCATAGCTTCAATTACAACTTTATTTTCTTTTTTACCAATTTTAATGATAAGTGGAACACTAGGTGAAGTTATGAAACTTATTCCTATAGCTCTTTCAGCTTTAGTCGTTGCCTCATTAATAGAATCTTTTATATTCTTACCAATACATGCAGCACATACTCTTAAAAGCGATTCAAAAGTCACTTCTTGGGAAAAAGTAAATGTTCTTTATAATAAAACACTTCATTTTTTTATGGATTGGAAAAAAACATTTTTAACTATTTTTATCATTTTAGTACCCCTTTCTACTTATCTTATAGCAAAAAATTCAAAATTTCAGATGTTTCCAAAATTTGATGCTACAGATGTGAAAATAACAATTAAAGCTAACCAGAATACAAAACTTGAAGATGCCTTTAAAATAGTACAAGATATAGAAAAAGACTTAATAGCTAAAAAAGATGATTTTTATATAAAAAGTATTGATTCAGTTGCAGGATATAGAAGAGATACGGCAAATAATACTGAAAGATTTTCTTATGTTATGTATATGACACTAGAGCTTCAAAAACCAAAAGAAGCAAACTTTTTGGATAAATATGTAACTCCTTATTTGAGTTTTTATTATGATGATAAAAATAGAACAAGAGAATTAAAATCAAAAGAGATTGCAAAACAATTAAAACAATTCTTAATAAAACAAGATTACAAATCTAAATATAAACTATCAGAAATATCAGTTCTAGAAAAAAGAGTAGGACCTATAAAGTCTGATATTAAAATCGGACTTATATCAAATGATAATAAAAAGATAATAAAAGCAGTCAATGAACTACAAAGTTCTCTCCAACAATTAAATGGTATAAAAAATGCCTCAAATACTCTGAAGTTTGGAATTGACGAAATAAAACTAAAGGTAAACACTTATGGAGAGTATCTTGGTTTGGATGAGTCAAGTCTTGGTTCATATTTGTCTAATCTTTATCTTTTAAAGAAAAAAGCTGTTAGTTTTGATACTACTGATATGCTTGATATAAAAATACAAAGCTTAAACAAAGACAATTTTGAAGCTTTTAAAAATACACAAATCCCACTAAGTGATGGAATTTTTGTTAGTTTATACGAAGTTGCAGATTTTAATATAATAAAAGGGTTTGAACAACTTATGAAAGAAGATGGAGAAAAGAATTTTTATGTTTATGCAAATGTTGATCCTGAAATTCTAACTGCAAGTGAAGCCTTAGAAAAGATAAAACCTATTTTAGATAGGTTTAAAAATGAAGGGATTAAATTAGTTCTAAAAGGTGAAGCAGAGAAACAAGCAAGCTTAAGAAGTGATATGTTATTTGCTTCTACATTAACTTTTGTTTTAATTATGTTGTCAATGTTGTACTTATTTAATTCTTTTAGGGAAACTTTTATTTTGATGAGTGTTATCCCTTTCTCATTATTAGGAGTTTTAATAGGTCATAATATTATGGGCTTAAATCTTTCAATGCCTTCACTTATTGGAGCACTTGGGTTAGCAGGAGTTGTCATAAATGATGGAATTATTATGATGACATATTTAAAAAAGGCAAAAAATATAGATGAGATTTTTTCTAGAGCAACAAAAAGATTTAGACCAATTTTCATTACAACAATTACAACACTAATAGGTATGAGTTCGTTGATATTTTTTCCATCAGGGCAAGCAGTTATATTTCAACCCATAGCCATAGGACTTGGCTTTGGGCTTTTATGGGGAACAATTTTAAATCTTATTTATCTACCAGTTTTGTTTACAATTACACACAAACTAAGAAAGAGTTTTTAATCCTATAAAAAGATAAATAATGATTTTATAGTATTTAAACTCATTTGGGTAGGTTCAGTTCCTAGTCTTTCTAAAGTAGTACCTACTCTAGCTTTCATTTGTAAAAGAATATGTTCAAATGATAAATTTGAATATCCAAAAATACTCTCTTGTCCATTTTTAATAAAAGCAAGATTTTCAAAATCTTTCCAAGTTGGTTTTAATCCAGCTTTAACTTTTTTTTCTAATTCTATTTGCCAATTATTTTGCCAAGTTAAAAAAAGGTAATTATTGCTTAAATCTTTTTCAACTTTAATTTTCCAAGCTAATATTTGCAAATTATTGTAAAGTTTTAAAAGCTTCTCTTTATCATATGAAAAAGCAGTTATCTTATAACTACTAGACATATCATATGCATCATAAATGTTTTTATATAAGCCAAGTATCAAATAATCATTTCTATTTTTAATATCATCTTTACTAAAAGCAATTTGTAAATAACTTTTATACGAGCTTACCTCATTATTTTTAAATTTTAAGTTTACAGTATCTTGTAAATTGTCAATTTCAGTATAAATTTTACTTGCTAAATTTTCATCATAAGCTCTTGGATTTCGTTTATCAAGTTTTTCTTTTAATCTAATAACTAATTTACTGATTTTTTTATAATCACTTTTTATCTCAACAGCATTGTTTGATTGAAACATCTCTTGAACATTCTCTTTTTTTATGGAAACACATCCAGTAAAAAATGATACTGTTATTACAAGTAATATTATATTTTTCAAATATGGCAATCTTTGTCCTTTTTATTAATAAATTGGTTTCTATTCTAGCATATTGATACATAAAAACTATTTTATTTTATCTAGCAAAAATAATACAATCTGCTCTTTTTATTACTTTAATGTTATAATTTCCAAAAATTATTAAGGAGGTTAATATGCCTATTGTTATTCCTAGAAAACTCCCAGCTGTTAAAATTTTACAAAAAGAGAATATTTTTATCATGAATGATAAAAAAGCTATGAAACAAGATATTCGACCTCTAAAAATTTTAATACTAAATTTGATGCCAAATAAAGTAGAAACAGAAACTCAATTATTAAGACTTTTAGGGAATACTCCCCTACAAACAGAGATTACCCTTTTGAAAACGGCAACATATCAATCAAAAAATACTTCAGAAGATCATTTAGAAAGTTTTTATAAAACCTTTGAAGAGATAAAAGAACACAATTTTGATGGACTAATAATAACAGGGGCTCCCATAGAGACTATGCCTTTTGAAGAGGTTTCTTATTGGGAAGAGTTGACACAAATTATGGAATACTCAAAGACAAATATTACATCTACTTTGCATATTTGTTGGGGCTCACAAGCAGGGCTTTATTATCATCATGGAATACCAAAATATGAACAAGACAAAAAAACATTTGGTGTTTTTGAACATGATTTATTCAATAAAACAAACCCTCTTTTAAGAGGTTTTGATGATGAAGCTTATATTCCACACTCAAGATATACAACTGTTTTAAAAGAAGATATTGATAAGGTTGATGATTTAGAATTACTTCTATATTCAGAAGATTCAGGTGTTTGTTTAGTAGCTTCAAAGGATAGAAAACATGTATTTATGAGTGGACATGTTGAGTATGATTTTGATTCTTTACAAAAAGAGTATTTAAGGGATGTAGAAAAAGGGCTTGAGATAGAGGTACCTAAAAACTATTTTAAAAACAATGACCCAGAAAAAGGCCCAAAAGTAAAATGGCGTTCAGCTGCCCATTTATTATTTGCTAATTGGTTAAATTATTTCGTTTATCAAGAAACCCCTTTTGAGTTGAAATAAAAATAAAAAAAAGAAAATAGATTTAATCTATTTTCTCATTACCTCCTAAAGAAGTATATAAATTTACTCTATTTATTAACTCACTTAATTCAGTATCAATTAAAGCCCTTTTTGAATCAAAAAACTTTTTTTGTGAAATTAAAACATTTAAATAGTTCCCTAATCCATACTTATAAGAATTTAAAGATATGTCATAACTTTTTTTTGCTGTATTTACTAAATCTTTTTGTGCCTTGAGCTGTTTAGTTATATTCGATCTTTCACTCAATGCATCAGATACATCTTTAAATGCAGACTGTATGGTTTTTTCATATTGAGCAAGAGCTATTTTTTGTTGAGCTTTAGCATAATCCAAATTTGCCATATTTTCACCTCCTTTAAAAATAGGTAAATTAATACTTGGTATAAAAGACCACACAGTATGAGAATTTCCATTAAACAATGAACTCAAAGAATTACTTGCAAGACCATAATCTGCTGTTAAACTAATTGAAGGGAAAAATGCAGCTCTTGCAACACCTATATTTGCATTTTTTGCTTTTAAATTGTATTCAGCTTGAATAATATCAGGGCGTGAAAATAAAACTTTTGATGAAATTCCAGGTCGAATTAGCATAAGACTTTTTTCATTTTCTTCAAAACCAGTTGGTATTAAATTTTTAGGAATTGTTGTTGCTACCAAGAGTTCTAACGTATTCTTATTTTTTTCAATAATTGTTTTCTGATTTAAAAGGCTTACTTCTGCTTCTTTTAAACTCGTTTTTGCACTAAGAGCATCATCAATTAAGGCAATACCCATATCAAATTTTTTTTGTGTTAATTCATATGATAAAGTTAAATTTTCAATACTTTTTTCTAATATTTTCAACTGTTCAATATTTGCACAAAGAGTATTCCAACTATTAATAACTTCAGAGATTAAACTAATTTTTGTTGCAGTTGTTGCATATTTTGTAGCTAAATAACTTTGTAATGCAAAATCATTTGAATTTCTAATTTTCCCAAATAAATCAAGCTCATAAGAAGCTCCAAATTTTGAAGAATATGTACGAGAGATTTCTGTATTATTATTTGATGTAATGTTTCTTGAGTTTGTATTATTGGCTTTTGCATCAATAGAAGGAAAATATTTTGATTTTTCTATTTTATATGTAGCTCTTGCTGATTCTATATTTAAAATTGCTATTTTTAAATCTCTATTATTTTCAAGAGCCAATTTAATCAATTTCTTTAATTTATCATTTTTTACAAAATCTTCCCACTTTGGTTGTATATATTCTACCTTAGTATTTTTATCTACTGCATCCTTAAATTTAGGTGGTATTATAGAGTTATTATATGCAATTTCTGGCTTTAAACTACATCCTGTAAATATAAGAATATTTATTAAAATAAATAAAAATTTAAACATCTTTTGTACCTTTTATCTCTTTTTTTTCAAATACTTTTTTTATTAAAATGAATAAAAGAGGAACATAAAATATTACTAAGAGCGTGGCTGTTAGTGTACCACCAATAATTCCTGTACCTATTGAAATCCTACTATTTGCTCCTGCCCCTGTTGAAATTGCTAAAGGAATAATACCAGCAATAAAAGCTAATGAAGTCATAATTATTGGTCTAAATCTTAAAGTTGCTCCTTTTACTGCTGCAACTGTTAATGATTCACCTTTTTTATATGCATTTTCAACAAACTCAACTATCAATATTGCATTTTTAGAGACCAATCCAATTGTTGTTAAAAGTGCAACTTGAAAATAAATGTCATTGTTTAATCCTCTAAAATATACTGCAATAACGGCTCCAACAACTCCTAAGGGTACAGCTAATAAAACAGAAAAAGGAATACTCCAACTCTCATATAAAGCAGCTAAACATAAAAATATAACAACTAAAGATAATACGTATAAATATATAGCTTGACCGCTTGACAATCTTTCTTGATAAGATAAGCCACTCCATGCATATTTAGTATCTTTATTATTAAGTTTTGCTAATCTTTCCATCTCATCCATTGCAACTCCAGAACTTACCCCAAAAGCAGCTTCACCTTGAATTAAATAAGAAGCTAAGCCATTATATCTTGTCAATGATTTCTCAGATTTTTTCCAAGAGATATTAGTAAACTCTTCAAAAGAGACCATTTTATTTTCATTATTTCTAACATTCCATTGATATAAATCTTCAGGTTTAGATCGGTATTTTGCATCAGCTTGTACATAGACTCTTTTTATTCTTGATTTATCAATAAAATCATTAACATAAGAACCTGCCCAAGCTGTATTTAGGGTATTATCAATATCATCATAAGATAATCCCAATGAAAAGATTTTTTTCTTATCATAATCAAGTTTTAATTTTGGTGTCTCTTCAGTTCCTTCAACTCTTGCATTTACTATCAATTTATTTGAATTTATTTTTTTTAATAAAGAATCTTTTGCTACTGATAAATCATCTCTTGTCATTTTAGCACCAGCTTGCAATTGAAATTCAAAGCCATCTGTATTACCTAAACCAGGAACAGAAGATGGATTCATTACAAATACTTGTGCATCTCTTATAAAATATTTTGACTTATTATCTGTAAACTTCATCATTGCTCTATTAGCAATGGAATCTGCACTATTTTCTATACCAGCTCTTTGATCCCAATTTTTTAACTCAACAAATCCTAATCCTCCATTTTGTCCATTTCCTGAAAAAGTAAAACCAACAATTGAAAAAATAGAATTTATATTACTTTTTTCTTCTGTTAAAAAATAATCTCTTATTATTTTTTCAGTATTTTCAGAACGTGTTGTACTTGCACCAGCTGGAAGGGTAAATTGAATCATCAAATCACCTTGATCTTCAGGTGGTATAAATCCCGTAGGCAATTTTACAAAAAATAAAATACTTACAGCTATTATTGCAATATAAGCAACAAGTGATCTCATAGGAGCATTAATAAATTTAAAAATTCCTGATTTATATTTTTTTGTTAAATTAGTGAATTTTCTATTAAACCAATCAAGTACATCATTACTCTTTTTATTTGGATTATGAGGTTTTAAAAAGGTAGCACAAATAGCAGGAGATAGTGTCAAGGCTACAACAACTGATAAAACCATTGAAGATATAATTGTAACTGCAAATTGTTTATATATAATTCCAGTAGAACCTGTAAAAAATATCATTGGCAAAAATACTACAGAAAGTACAGTTGCAACTCCAATTAAAGCACTCGTGATTTCATCCATTGCTATAATAGTTGCTTCTTTAGCACAAAGCTTTTTTTCTCTCATATTCCTTTCTACATTTTCAACAACAACAATTGCATCATCAACTAATAAACCTATGGATAATACCATTGCAAACATAGTTAAAGAGTTTATTGTAAATCCTAAAAAATTCAAAATAGCAAAGGTACCAAGCAGTACCACGGGTACTGCAATAGCAGGGATTATAGTTGCTCGCCAACTATTAAGAAAAACAAACATTACAACGACTACCAAAAACACAGCTTCAAATAGTGTTTTTACAACTTCTTTTATAGATTCTTCAATAAAAATAGTTGTATCATATGGATATGAAATTATGTATCCACTTGGTAAAGAGTTTTCAAATGATGATAAATATTCTCTAACTCTTTTTGCTACATCAACAGCATTTGCACCAGAAGATAATTTTACACCTATACCACTTGCTTGATATCCATTATTTTTTGATATAAAAGAGTAATCATTACTACCTAATACAACTTTTGCAACATCTTTTAAAAGAACATCTGCACCATTTTTATTACTTTTTATTACAATATTTTCAAACTCTTTTGCATTTTCTAATTTACTTCTTGATACAACATCTGCATTTAACTCTTGACCTTTTACCTGTGGTCTTGCTCCAATACTTCCTGCAGATACTTGTGCATTTTGTTTTAAAATTGCATTATTAATATCAGAAGGCATTAGATTATAAGATTTAAGTTTTTTGGGATCTATCCAAACTCTCATTGCATATTCTGAACCAAAAAGTTCAACTCCACCAACACCATTTATTCTAGAAAGTCCATCTTTTATATTGGTGATTAAATAATCTGAAATATCATTTTCACTTGATTTTCCTGATTCATCATGGATACTAAGTATCATAAGAAAATCATCTTGTGATTTTACAACACTAACCCCTTCTTTTCTAACATCTTCTGGAAGTCTTGGAAGTACTTGTTGAATCTTATTATTTACTTTAACTTGAGCAATATCTGGATCTACACCCTTTTCAAATACAACATTTATACTTGAACTTCCTGTTTGGCTAGTTGAAGAAAAATACAACAATCCATCTAATCCAGTTAATTCTTCTTCTATAAGTTGAGTGATACTATTTTCAATAGTTTTAGCTGTTGCTCCAGCGTATGTTGCTTGAATATTAATTGTAGGAGGAGCAATATCTGGATACTGTTCTACTGGTAAATTTTTTATAGAAAGTAATCCTAATAACATTATAAGTAAAGATATTACCCATGCAAAAATAGGATGATTAATAAAAAAACGAGCTATCATTTTACTTCTGCTTTTGAGTTATCTACATATAAATTGTTAAGATCTTTTGGAATAACAATACTTTTTTCATTGATTTTATTTAGACCCTCAATTATAATTTTATCTGTTTGTGAAATACCATCTGTTACAAGCCATTTATTGCCTATTGCTCTTATTACGGTTATTATTTTTGTTTCAGTAGTATTATTTTTTTGAATGGTAGTAACAATATAATTAGATTTTGCATCTAAAGTAACAGCTTGTTGGGGAACTAAAAAAGCACTAGAACTACCACTCTCAATTACCGTATTTACAAACATATTATCTAATAATTCTCCATCTGGATTTGGGAATTCTGCTCTTAAAGTTACATATCCAGTATCTTCATCAACTGATATTTCTTGAAGTTTGAGTTTTCCAGTATGTTTATACACAGTATCATCTGGCAAAATGATATTTACATTTATTTCATCTTCTTTTATTCTATCTTTATTTAATTTTTTCAATTTAAATAGTTGATTGTTAGATTGACTTAAATCTACATATACTTTATTTGTATCTCGTATTGTAGTTAATGCATTTGTTTGATTTTGCGAAACTAAAGCACCAACAGTGTAATTAGATATTCCAATAAAGCCTGAGATTTGTGCTTTTATTTTTGTTCTATCTAAATTAATTTTAGCACTTTTTACCAAAGCTTTATTTTGTTCATCCAAAGCAATTGCTTGTAAATAAGCAGCTTTGGCATCATCTGCTTCTTGTTTAGATATAACATTAAACTTTACAGATTCTTTATATCTCTCATTCTTTAATTTTAGTGTAATTAAATTTGCTTCTGAACTTTTTAATGTTGCTAATGCTTCTTCATAAGTGGCTTGATATGAATCGGGATCGATTACATATAAAATATCACCTTTTTTTACATAACTTCCTTCTTTAAAAAGTCGTTTTTTTATAATACCATCAATTTGTGGTCTAACTTCAGATTTGTAAATAGCTTTGATTCTTCCTGATAACTCTTGTTGAAAAGGAACTTCTTGTTTATTTAGTGTTATATATCCAACTTCAATTTTTTGTTTTTCTTCCGAAAAATCATTCTTTTTTTGATTACCACATCCTAATAAAAGAATCGTAAGTAGTAATAAAAATAAACCTTTTAAGCAAAATTTCATTAATTAACCTTTACAATACATACGTATGTATTTAATGGCATGAATACTATTTAAAGTAGTCTTAATTTTTTATTAAATAATATAAAATGAAAAAAGGAAGCGTTTGGGTACAAAAAATAAAATAGATAAAAACTATTTAATAAGTATTATTGAAGATATTATTTTGAATGAAGGTATTTCTGGTTTAAGTATTAGAAAGGTAGCTAAAAAAGCAAATATTTCAATAGGTGGTATTCAATATATTTTTGGAAATAAAGAGGCTATGATAAAAGCAGTTTTTGAAAAGAATGATGATGATTATAACCATCAAATAAAAAATTTGTCAAAAGATACGAATTCAAAATATTCCGAATTAAAAGCACATATTGAATATATTTCAAAGTATAATAGCAATGAAGAATTGGATAAAATATCTAAAGTTATTACTGTGCTTTTGCAAGACAAATCTGTTTTCGAAGGATTACAAGATTGGCATAGCAGTGCCCTAGGATCAATTGATACAAATACAGATGAAGGTAAAAAGTTAAGATTAGCTTTCTTATTTTCAGAAGCAATGTTTACTTCTATGACTTTAAAATACATCAATCTATCAGAGAAAGAACAAAAAGAAATTTTCGAAGATTTGAAAACTTTTCTATTATAAAAATGATTTAGTTTTATTTTTCATGGTATTTATAACTCAAAAAGTATTTAATTTCTAGTATATCACTTTTTACACATATATTCTCAAGCTATTTTTTTGGTCTAATTTTTCTAAATAACACACTTGCAAGCACAAAAGTAACCGCTTCAGCAATTGATATTACTAAAAATAACAAGAAAAATAAAACTTCTTGATAGTGCAATAATCATTAAATCCAATGGGCTTTGATATGGTTGATGGCTTTTTCTCAAATAGAGTGCAAACACAGGTTTTACTTTTTGCCACCAAAAAGTGAAGAAGCGAAAACCCTTAGGTATTCATGAGAGAAAAGTTAGAATTTAAACTTATATATTAATTAATATAAATCTCTACTCTCTCTTTACCTTTACCAATATTTTTCCTTTTTAAAATCAATTGCCCTACTTCTGATGTTTTTTTCAAGTGAGTACCTCCACATGCTACTTGTGCAAAATCTTCAACTTTCCAATACCTTCGTTCGTTTTTCTCATCTGAATAAGCACTTTCAATAAATAAATCTGCATCAATTAAACTTTGTGCTTCTGCTTGAACTTCAGAAAGCAAAGAAGATATGCTTTCATTCAATTCAAAATCTATTCGACTTTTATTTTCAGATATGTGGGCACCTATTTTTTCGAGATTAGTAAATCTCTTGTAAAATAATTCTAATACAACTTCAGCCGCAAAGTGTAATTTCATAAGTTTATACCGTCGAGTCCAATCAATTTTAACTAATACATCTTGTCCAATAACAAAATTAGAGGCTGATTCAAGTGTATAAAAAATTGACTTACCAGATTTCTCTGCCTTAATTACTTCAAAGCCATTAATTGTTCCCTTATCACTTTCTTGACCACCTGATTCAGCATAAAAGATTGTCTCTTCTAATTCAACCTTATTATCATCAATTGATTTTATTCTTGTATGTAATTCAGTCTGATATGGATTTTTCCAAAATACTTTATTACTCATTTTAATTCTTTTTATTTTCTTATTAACTAAAAACTGGTCTAAAAAAGCTTCTTTCATAACTGATAATGCAATTTGTATCTTCTGCATATTTAAAGGCAGCTATACACTCTTTATCTTCAAAAGATTCATTTCTATATTTTTCATAAGTAGCTAAACTTGGAAATGTAAATAAAGCTAAAGCAACATTGTTTTTTCCTTCTGATGGAAGAAAATATCCATGATGTGTTCCTCCAAACTTATTTACTAAAGGAATCCATAATTTTGCATAATGTTCAAACTCTTTTATTTTATTTGCATCAATTATATAATTTAAATAACATGTTATCATAGTATATTCCTAATATTTATTTTGCAAAATTCTAACTACTTTGCTCTTAAATTAACAAGTATGTCATTGATTTTAATACAGTACTTTTAAACAATCTTCATTAAAAGGAATGATTTCACTTATTCTATTATCTTTTATTTTATTTACCCAATTAGCATCAGCTAACAAAGCTCTTCCTACAGCAACCATATCAAACTCATTATCTTGTAGTTTTTTTTCTACTAATTTAATAGTTTCCAAATCTTCATCAAGTCCAATATTTCCAACTGTTATTACTGGCTTATTTGTTATTTTCTTAACATATGCAGCAAGAGTAAGTGGTGATTCTTTAAAAGCTGGCATCCAAAATCTTCTCTCACTAACATGAAAAATATCAACCCCTGCTTCAACTAGTGATAAAAGAAGCTCTTTTAATTCTTCTTTATTTTTAGCAATTTTTGCATCATAATATCCAGTTTTCCATTGTGAAAAACGAAATACTACGGGAAAATCTTTTCCTACTGCTTTTTTTATTGACTTTACTAATTCACTTGCAAAACGCAATCTATTAGTAAATGATCCTCCATATTTATCTGTTCTTTGATTTGTTTTTTCCCAAAAAAATTGATCTATCAAATATCCATGGGCAGCAAGAAGTTCTACTCCATCAAAATTCAACTCCTTTGCATCAAGGACAGCTTTTGTAAATGCTTTAATTACTTCATCTATATCATTTTGACTCATAGCTCTTACAGTTTGTTTACCTTCAATATATTCATTCATTGGACCAATACTTAGCATATTTTCATTTGGAGATACTCCTAGTTTTCTTGTGTTTCCTGCATGCCAAAGTTGTGGCATTATTTTTGCCCCAGAAGCGTGAACTTTATCCACTAGTTTTTTCCACATAATTAAAGCATCACCATAAAATGCAGGAGCATCAAAATTACCATTTGCAACTTCATGATTTACAAATGTTCCTTCACTTATAATTAATGCTGTGCCACCTTTTGCTCTTCTATCATAATAACTTATCATATCTTCTGTTGGTATATTATTTTTAGCTTGTGTTCTTGTCATCGGTGCCATTGCAATACGATTTTTTAAAGTTAAATTTCCTAAAGTAATAGGAGAGAATAAAATTGAATTTTCTTTCATGATTATTTCCTTTTATTTTTTCGAAACTTTAACTTTTATATGTTATATTGTCAAGAACTACCTCAAGAGGTATATACATACCAAAAGGATACTAATGCAGATAAAATACAAAGAAAAAGATTATACATGTTCCTTTGAGTTTGTCCTAGATATCGTATCTGGAAAGTGGAAAGGACTTGTTCTTTGGCATCTTAGTAAGGGAACAATGAGATATAATGAAATTCATAAAATTTTAGGGAAAATCACACAAAAAATGTTGACTCAAACCCTTAGGGATTTGGAAAAACATAACCTTATTTCAAGAAAAGTTTATCCAGTCATACCACCAAAGGTAGAATATACAATAACAAAAAATGGTGAAAAACTTATACCGATTTTTTATCAATTATCAAAATGGGGAGATGAAATGGCAGAAGAGTATGGAGAAGTAAAAAAGTGATAAAACTAATCCACTTTTTTATTTTCTCAAATTATTTCTAATCCTTTAAAACACTCTCATCAATATTATCAATCAATACAGGAACAACAAAAATTGATGCAATTACTGCTGCTATTGTTCCAAAGATTAACGAGACACCAAGACCTCCAAAAACTGCATCGTTTGATAGTAATAATGAAGCTAGGATAATCGAGGCAGCTGTTAGAATAATTGGTTTTGCTCTTATTGATGCAGATGTTGCTATTGCTTCTTTCTTCTCTATTCCAGTTGCAACTAAATGTTTTGTAAAATCTATTAGTAAAAGTGCATTTCTTGAACTAATACCAATTAGAGCAATAAAACCTATAAGAGAAGTTGCTGTTAAAAAGAAAGTGTGGGTTGTAACTATATCTACAAATAGATGTCCAAAAATCACACCAATGATTGATAAGAAGCTTGATAACAATACAATTCCACTTAAAGCAAAGTTTTTATAATAAACAACCATAAGTAAAAATATAAGAACAAGTGCTGCTATAAAAGCCCCACCTAAATCCCTAAAAGTATCTAATGTTACTTTTAATTCTCCATCCCAAACAAGCTTTAATTTTTCACCTGTCTTTTTATCTGTAAGCCAAAGGTTTAACATATTTGCACTTGTCACTTTATATTCATCACCAAAATTCTCTTTTATAAAAGTTCTAGCATCAAGTAGTGGATAGATTTGAGATACCATATCTGTTTCTGCCACTACATTTAACATAGTTTTCAAATCTTTTGAATATATCGTTTTTTCATTTTTTACTTTTTTTACTTTTACAATACTTACTAAAGGCACTAAATTACCATTTGAGCTTTTTACTTTTAAAGATGATAAGGCATTATTCACATCAAAATCTCTTTGTTTTGTTCTCATAAATAAATCAATTTGAGTAGAATATTTTGATGAATTTTTAGTATTTACAACTTTACCATTAAATGCTGTTTCAAGTAAGTCAGTTACACTATTTACTCTTATTCTAAGTCTTTTTATTTTTTCATAATCAAGGATATACTCATACTTTTCATAATCATCATCCCCAATAATATCAATATCAACTAAGCCATCAGTTTTTTTGAAAACTTTTTCAACTTTTCTTGCAAGTTTTTCTATAGAGTTATAATTATCTCCATAAATTTCTGCAACGATTGCTGCTAATACAGGAGGACCAGCTGGTGGTTCTACCATTTTTATAGTAGCCTTTGGATTGATTTTTTCAACAACTTTATTTATCTCTATTCTTAATCTTTGAGCCATAAGAAATGAAGGTTCTTCCCTATCATGCTTTTTTAAAATATTTACAACTATTTCTGCAAAGTTCTCTCCACTTTTTAATCCACTCATTTTAACAAGTCCTGCAAAATCAAGGGGAGATGAAGTTCCTAAAAAAACTTCTGAGTCTAAAACTTCTTTTTCTTTTTGTAATACACCAACAACACCATCAGTTACTTTTTTTGTCTGATAGATTGAACTTCCTGTTGGTAAATCTACATATACCGTAAAAGTATTTGAATCTTTTCCTGGAAGCATTTTTGCTTTTACAACTTCTAAAGGAAGTAAATATACAGAAAATAAAAAGGCAAATAGAGTTACCAAAAGTATTATTGTTTTATTTTTTTTATTTTTTATACATAAATGAACCAGATTATTAATACTATTCATTATTTTCCTCTTTTTAATATTTTATTTGCAAAATATGGGGTAAAAATATATGCTATTATAAGTGAAGCAGCCATCGCTACTGGTACATTTAGAGGAATTGGTCTCATAAATTGTCCCATCATTTGTCCTACAAATGCCATAGGTACCATTGTTAGAATAATTGCTATTGTTGCTATATTTGTAGAAGCTCCAATTTCATCAGTTGCTTCTACCATAATCTCTTCATTTGTTTTATTTTTACTATCTTCTTTATGAAAATGTCTATGAATATTTTCTACCACAACAATAGCATCATCAACTAAAAGTCCAAGGGATAAAAGAAAAGCAAACAGAGTAATTCTATTTATTGTCTGATCACCTAAATATGCTACAAAAAGAGTAATCGCAAAAATAGCAGGAATGGTAAAAGTTACAATCATAGCCTCTTTCCAACCAAGCACAAATATCAATAATAAAATAATAATAACAACTGAAATCAAAAGGTGAAACATAAGTTCAGTTACAGCATCATTTGCTCTCTCACCATCATTTCTTGTAATAGTGTAATTTATTCCCTCTTTTTCAAATTCACTTCTCATTTCAGATAATCTTTCAGTTACTTCATCAGCTATTACAACGGCATTTGAACCTTTTAATTTAGATAGGGTTAGTGTAACTTGTGGATAAAGATTTTTATCTTTTAGATTTATTTCTACTTTTTTATAGTTTTGAAAGTCAACCCCATCACTTATAGTAGCTATATCTTTTAAATATACAATTGTATTACTTGCGGGAATAATTATATTTTGAACATCATTTATAGATTGAAGTACATTTTTTATACTTCCAATTCTTATCTCATTTCCCCTAGCTTTTTTTAACTGGGGAGAATTAATTATAATAGCACTAAGGGCTTGTTTTACGTCATTGATTGTTAAATTGTAACGATTTAGTTTATTGGTATCAAGTAAAATATTAAATTGTTTTTTATGTCCACCAATAATATTAGCTTGTGCTATATTTTCTATAGCATTAAATTTTTGTTGTAACTGTTTTACTTTTTCATATAAATCTGCTTGACTAATTTTATTATTTTTAGAATAAAAAGCAATAGAGTAAATAGGAATATCAGTATCAATATCAAGAGGTTTTATAAGCGGTTGACTAGCTCCCAGTGGTAATATATCTAAGTTTTGCATCATCTTATCATACATTTTTAGATTTGATTGCTCTTTATCTTCTCCAATAAAAAACATGACATTTATTATTCCCACATCTTGTCTTGCTATTCCTTGAACATGCTCAACTCCTAAAACCTCTTTCATCTTTCTCTCAATTGGTTTTACAATAACATTTTCCACTTCTTGAGGTGTTGCACCAGGAAGTGAAACTATAATATTCCCACCAGAAACAATCATTTGTGGATTTTCTTCCCTTGGCATAAAAGTAAGTGCTATATATCCTAAAATCAAAATAAAAACCGCAATTACGGGAGTTAAAGAGTTATGTAGAAAAGTTTTAGAAAGTAGTCCACCAATATTGTGTACTTTTATAGATTTGTAATCCATCTTATTCAACTCTCACTTTTGCATACATTCCAGGAAGTACTCTTTTATCTGTTCTTTTAAAACTTAGCTTTACTCTAAAACTATTAATCCCAGAATCAACACTTGGCAATATCGCTACTACTATTGCTTTTTGATTTATATTAAGAGATTCAATATAGATATCTAAATTCTCTTTTTCTCTAAATTTTGATAAATCACTCTCAGCTACATCTAAATAAAGATTTAAATTATCAACATCACTTATTGTTAAAAGTGGTGTACCAGCTGTTGCCAATTCCCCTTCATTGATATTTTTTTTGATTATTAAACCATCGCTTGAAGCTCTTATATTTAGATATTTGAGATTTTTATTTATCTCTTGAAGTTTATCTTCACTTTGTTTTATAGATTTTTTTGCTATTTGTAGATTTTTATCTAGATTATTTTTTTTAAGTTCAAAATTTTCAAAATCATTTTTTGAAATCATCTGTTTTTCAAAAAGTCTTTTGTATCTATCAAAATCAATTGTAGCTTTATCTAAATCATTTTTTGCAATATTAAAATTTAACTTGGCTTGTTCAATACTAAGCAAAGTTTGAGATTTTGAAGTTGACATTTCTTTTGAATCTATTTTCAAAAGAAGTTTTCCTTTTTTAATATATTCACCTTCACTAATATAGATTTTTTCTATATATCCATTATATTTACTTGAAATTGTCTTTTGATTATCACTAACAATAAAACTAGATAATTCTAAAGGCTCACTATATAGGTTTGTAGAGATTATTGAAAGTATAAAGACCTTCAATAGATGACTTAAAAGAGATGTTTTCATTAATATTTTACTCCAATTAATTATAAGTATTTATAATTATACATTTTTAAAAATTATATAAATATTAAATTATTTTAAAATAAGATATTCTTATAATTTAAGCTTTATATAATTTATAAAGATATAGAATTTGTCATTATACTATAATAAGGATAGATTATGGCAAGAGTTGTCGTTTTAGGAGGAGGGGTATCTGGACATACTGCTGCATCATTTGCAGCAAAATGGCTTGGGAAATCCCATGAAGTTGTAGTTGTTACACCAAATTCAAAATGGAATTGGATACCATCAAATATTTGGGTTGGAGTAGGAGAAATGGGTAAAGAAGATGTAACTTTTGATTTAGCACCTATATATAAAAAAGCTGGTATTACATATAAACAAGCAAAAGCCTTATCTATTCATCCTGATGGAAAAACTGAAAATTTTAAGCCCTATGTAACTATTGAATATACCAGTGAAGATAAAGCTTCACAAATAGAAGAACTTACTTATGATTATTTGATTAATGCAACTGGTCCAAAACTAAATTTTGCTGCAACACCTGGATTGGATCCTGAAGTTGATGGAAATACAGTTTCAGTTTGTACAGCAGATCATGCTGTCCATGCATATCATGAATTAGAAAAATGCATTGAAAAAATGTCAAAAGGTGAAAAACAAACTATCTTAGTAGGGACAGGACATGGAATGTGTACTTGTCAAGGTGCTGCTTTTGAATATATTTTTAATATCGAACATATTCTTAAAAAAAGAGGTGTTAGAGAACATGCCAATCTAGTCTGGATATCAAATGAAGAGACTTTGGGTGACTTTGGTATGGGAGGAATGCATATCAATAGAGGTGGATACCTAACACATTCAAGAGTATTTACTGAATCAATTTATGCAGAAAGAGGACTTAGTTGGATTACAGGTGCTCATGTAAATAAAATAGAAAAAGGCTTAGCTCATTACGAACTATTAAATGGAGAATACCATTCTCAAGAGTTTGATTTAGCTATGTTGATTCCACCATTTGCTGGAGTTGGATTAAAAGCATATGGTAAAGATGGAAGTGATATCACTGATACAATTTTTGCACCAAATGGATTTTTAAAAGTTGATGCTGATTATACTCCAAAAGCATATGAAGATTGGAAAGCTAGTGATTGGCCAAAAACATTACAAAATCCAATTTATAAAAATATTTTTGCAGTTGGTATTGCTTTTGCACCTCCTCACCCTATTTCAAAACCACAAAAATCACCAAATGGTACAATGATAACTCCAACACCACCAAGAACGGGTATGCCAAGTGGTATCATGGGAAAAGCAGTTGCACATTCTATTTGCGATATGATTACTGGAAAATCAACTACTCCTACACATACAGCAAGCATGAGTAGTATGGGTGCTGCTTGTGTTGCAAGTACGGGTAAAGGTTTCTTTACAGGAACAGCTGCTGCAATGACAGTTTATCCCGTAGTTCCAGACTATGAAAAATATCCAGAAACAGGAAGAGACCAAGACTCAACTTTTGGAGAAGTAGGAACAGCAGGACATTGGATTAAACATTTGTTACATCATATGTTTATATATAAAGCTCAACTAAAACCGGGCTGGACTTTAATCCCAGAATAATAGGAGAAATATAATTATGAATAAAAATACTAAACCTTATGAGCAAGCATACTATCCACCAAAACCAAGTAGATTTGTAAGATTTATGAGAACTTGTATCTTATGGCAAATCATTAGATTTATTGTAATTAATATTAAGATGATATTGGTTGTAAGAAAATCGCACTAGTTAATAAAGAAGTTAAATCTTCTTTATTATACTCCCTTAAAGAGTTTATTCTTCGTTTCTAATTACTTATTTAGAGCTTTTATAGAAGTTGGTTCCCCTAAATAATACCCTTGAGCATAGTCTATACCCAATTCTTGTACTTTTGATAAGATATCTTTACTAGAAACAAACTCAGCGATTGTCTTCACACCAATTTTTTGAGCAAAGTCAACTATTGTTTTCGTTACTAATTGTGCCTTTTCATCTTTGTCAATATTTTTTATCATACTAGCATCTATTTTTAGATAGTCAAAATTTAATTTTATTAGATATTCAAAATTTGAATATCCTGTTCCAAAATCATCTATAGATATTGTTGCTCCATATTTTTTTACAATTGTTATAAAATTTATTATTTCATTATAGTTTTCAATACCTTCAGACTCAAGTATCTCAAATGTAATTTTGTTAGCAATATCAGATGATTTAAATTCATTTTCTATAAATCTAATAATTTCATCATTTAACATATCATCTTTAGTCAAATTTATTGAAAATTTATAATTTGTTTTCTTACAAATATCAAAAGTTTTTTGTAACATTATCAAGGTCAATTTAAAATATATTTTGTTTTCTTTTGAGATATTTAAAAAATGTATCGGAACAATATAATCATCTTCATCACTTTTTATTCTCATAAGAGCTTCATACTTAATAACTTCTAAAGTGGTACAATCAACAATAGGTTGAAATAGTGGCACAATTTTATCTTCTTCAATTGCTCTCATAAGTCTTTGTGTCCAACTTAATCTATTTTCATACTCTTTTAAAGTTCTCATATCATCAGTATAAATAAGATAGTTTTTCTTATTCTTTTTAGCAAGTTTAAGTGCCATATCAGCATTTGGAAGAAGAAGAGTTGATCCATGAGATATACCAATAGTAAGATTGATAAAAATAGTTTTTTCATCAGATATTTTAAATTCATACTTACCTAGTTGACTTATGATATATGAAGCAATATTTTCAAACTCTTCTAAGTCAATTGAGCCATGTGATATTACACCAAATTCATCCGCATGCATTTTGTATAAAATTGAAGTAGAGGGAAGAAGTTCTTTGAATTTTTCTTTGTATTTTAAAAGTATTTTATCACCAATTTCATCACCATAAAGATTATTTATTTGCTCAAATTTATCTATATTGATTATCATAAATAATAAATCTTTTTTATTATCTAAGTCTTCCAATAAAGCTCTTCTGTTTTTTAGTCCTGTCAAATGATCATAATAAAATTGATGCTCAATTGAATCAAGCATTTCATTAAAAATAACTTGCATTGATTGTATCTCATTAATATCATAATCTACTGTTACTCTTTGTTTTATATCACTACTTTTTTTGATAATATTCGCAGTTTTAATAAAATTATTAATAGGTGAAAGTAAATATTTATTAAAATTTAAAAACAGTAGTATAAAGATTATAATTGTAAAACCAATAATAAAAATAAAAAATATATCAATCATATCATTAAAAGATATTTTCAAATCAGTTATAGGATAATTTATATTTATAACACCTAATACATCACCTGAAACGGAATTAGTATGACAAGATTTACACTTATCATTCGCAATTACAGGGAAATAATATTTAATAAGATCTGAGTTGATTATATCTAAGGATTCAGTTCCTTTAAAAGCATTTTTAACACTACTATCTGTAGTTCTTACTAGTTTATCATTTTCAATATCTCCAAAAATACTAGCAACTATTTTTCCTCTATATATAAGAATTTCAAGATTTTTATCTACTTTGTTAAGTCTATGAACAATCTCTTGAATATCATCTTTGTTCCACCCTTTTTGCATAGCTGAATACATTGATTCAAATACTAATCTGCTTGTTTTCTTTGCATCTACTTTTGCAAGGTTAACAATAACATCTCTTTTGATATATTCAATATATGCAAGTGCAAGTCCCAAAGTTATTAATAAAATAATAAATATCATTTTTGCGGTAATTTGATTGTAGCTTGTACTCTTTTTAGACATAGTTAGTTTATCTTTCGTTGTAAAAATTTATAAACTTTTAGGATAATATTCTGCATATAATTTTTATATCTTAAGTTTATCATTCTTCTTATTTTTATAATATATTTCTAATAATTGTTTAATTTTAGCATAAAAATTATTATTTTAAGGAAGAGAAGACCAATAAAGGTCTTCATTAAAAGTAATTAACTCAAAGACTTCAATTCAGCCTCAACTTTAACAAGCTTTTCTTCAGCCAAAGATAATCCAGCCTTGTTCTCTTCTATAACATTAGAAGGAGCATTAGCTACAAATCTTTCATTTGATAACATTCCAGATAATTTTGCTATCTCTTTTTCTAATTTTTCTTTTTGTTTAGAAAGTTTATTAATAATAGGAGTCATATCGATCTCACCAGTTGGTAAGTAAACTTCTAGGTTATCAGATACATCTGTTATAGAGTTTTCTTGTTTTGCATCTACGAACTCTATATTTTCACACTTGCTAAGTTTTTCTATAAATGGTTTTGCTACATCTTTATCAATAGTTTTATCAAGTTTGATATAAGCTTTTGCAATTTTACTATTACCCATATCTATGATAACTTTTGCTCTTCTTATTGCAACAATTGCTTCTTCGATGATAGCAAACATATCTTCCATTTCTTGATTTTTTGCTATTTCTTTAGGGAAGTTTGTTATCATCAAAGATTCCCCCTCTTCTAAAGAAGTTCCACTTAATTTGTGATATAAAAAGTCAGAAATAAATGGCATAAATGGACTTACCATTTTTAGTGTTTCTTTAAATATTGCTCCAAGTTCTACAACTGAATCTTTGCTAGCTTTTGCATACTCAATACCCCAATCACAAAACTCATTCCATACAAATTTATAAAGAATAGAAGCTGCTTCATTGAATTTGAAAGTATCAAGTGTAGCTCTTACTTCATCAACTGCATCACTTAATCTGCTTTGCATATAAATACCAAGTGGTGTTTTGATTTCTATATCTTTTAAATCAGGGAAAGTATCAACATTTAGTTGTAAAAAGTTTGAAGCATTGTAAAGTTTATTTGTGAAGTTTCTAAACTGCTCTAAGTTTTTAGCTCCTAATTTTATATCTCTTCCTTGAACTGCTAAATATGCTAAAGTAAATCTAATAATATCAGCAGAGTGCTCTTCAACCATATCAAGTGGGTCAATTACATTACCTTTTGATTTTGACATCTTTGCACCATGCTCATCTCTAACTAAGGCATGCATATAAATATCTTCAAACGGTAACTCTTTTTTAAAGTGTTCACCCATCATCATCATTCTTGCTACCCAGAAAAACATAATATCAAAACCAGTGATTAATAAAGAATTTGGATAAAAATTAGCTTCATCAGTAGAGTTATATAAATCTTCTAGTTTTCCATTATTTCCCCAACCTAAAGGTGACATTGCCCATAGCGCTGAAGAAAACCAAGTATCAAGTACATCTGGGTCTTGAGTTAATTTTTTACTTTTACACTTTGGACATTCTTCTGGCTCATCTGCTTTATCAGCCCATTGATGTCCACAATCATCACATGTAAATACAGGGATTCTATGTCCCCACCAAAGTTGTCTAGAGATACACCAAGGTCTTAACTCATCCATCCATGCTGTATATGAGTTTATCCAATGTGCTGGGTGAAATAATGTTCCATTATGCTCACCGCTTTTTGCTCTCTCTTTTGTAGTCTCTTTTGTCTTTCTAATAGACTCTTGAGCCATATCTGAGCTTAAAAACCATTGTTGAGAGATAAAGGGCTCAACAATATTTTTACATCTATAACAATGCCCTACTTGGTGAACATGTTCATCTATTTTTACTATATAACCTTCAGCTTGTAGTTTTTCTACGATTGGTTTTCTAGCTTCCAATCTTTCAAGTCCAGCAAATTCTCCACAGTATTCATTTAAAATACCTTTTTCATCAAATACTTTGATAAACTCTAAATCGTGTCTTTTACCTACTTCGTAGTCATTTTGATCGTGAGCTGGAGTAACTTTAACGACACCTGTTCCAAATTCCATATCAACATAAGAGTCTGTAATTACTTTAATAACTCTATTTGTAAGTGGAAGTAAAACTTCTTTTCCTACAATACCTGTATATCTTGAATCATCAGGATGAACCATTATTGCCGTATCTCCAAAGTATGTTTCTGGTCTTGTAGTTGCAACTTGTAACTCTCCAGAACCATCTGCAAACTTGTAAATCATATGATAAAACTTACCATTTACTTCTTCGTGCTCAACTTCAATATCTGATAACGCACCATCATGAGTACACCAGTTTACCATGTAGTTATTTTGAGTGATATGTCCTTCATTGTATAAAGATACGAAAGCCTCTTTAACTGCTTCTTGTAAACCCTCATCCATAGTAAATCGTTCACGCTTCCAAGCAGGAGTAACTCCTAGTTTTCTCATTTGGTGAACTATGTTTCCACCACTTGTCTCTTTTTGTTTCCAAGCTCGTTCTAAGAATTTTTCTCTTCCAATTTCTTCTTTTGTCGTACCTTCTGCTAACAATTGTTTTTCAACAACATTTTGTGTTGCAATTCCTGCATGGTCAGTTCCTGGTTGCCATAATGTTTTATAGCCATCCATTCTTTTATATCTAGTTATAACATCTTGTAATGTAAATGTCAAAGCATGACCAATATGCAAACTTCCTGTTACATTTGGTGGTGGCATCATTATTGAGAAATTCTTCCCATCTTCTTGTATGTTTTTGTTACCATCTATTTCAAAGTAACCTCTATCTTCCCATATTTTATAAAATTTATCTTCTACAATTGAAGGTTCATACTTTTCGCTCATAAATTATCCTATTTATCTAAAATTACGCGATTATACCTAATTTTGTGTATATAAAAGATTAATGGCAAAAAAAAGTTTTTTTAAACACAAAAGTAGTATAATAATTATTTTTAAATTGTAAGGATAACATGAAAAAATTATTTGATGATAAGACTATTGTATTTTTGTTACCATTGGTGATTATTACTTTTTTATTCCTCTATATTTGTTACAATTACTCTATGGGTATATATAAAGAAATTGAACAAACCCAAAATAATAAAGATATAAAAAACTTTATTTATGCATTAAATATTTCTACTCAAAAAACAAATTTAAAAGAAAAGTCTTACTATCAAGAAGTAAAAAGAATATGTGAGAATCACTTTGACGAATGTTTAATAAAAACAACTATACACAGTAAAAGAATTAATAAAGAAAATATTAAAGTAGATACTTATAAATTGAATTTATTTTTAATTAATGACTTTCATTTTCTTGATATGAAGAATAAACTTATCTTACACATCAAAACAAAATCAAAGCAAAATATAATAATCGCAAGTAAAAACTCAATTCAAATTTTTTCTTCTTTATCAATTATCTTTTTAATATTAACCATTATAATTACAAGCACATATCAAAAACACATTTTAATAGTTAATGATAATTTAGAAACTAAAGTAAATGAACGAACAAGTCAAATTACTCACACTTTAAAAGAATTGGAAAAAGTTAACCTTAAACTTTTTGATTTAGCACATACAGATTATTTGACCCAAATAAAAAATAGAAGAAGTTTCTTTTTGCATGCAAATTCAATGTTCCAAAATCAAAAGAAATCAAATAAACCTATGAGTATAATAATGATAGATATAGATAACTTTAAGAAATTTAATGATACATATGGCCATGAAATGGGAGATAAAGTTCTAAAACTATTTGCAGGTACTATAAATAATTATTTAAGTGAAGATACTATATTTGGAAGACTAGGTGGAGAAGAATTTATTATTGCTATTCCCAATGAAAAAATTGATATAGCAATAACTATTGCAGAAGACATTAGAAAAATGATTGAAACCTTAGTAATAAGAGTACCTTATTCAGACCTATTTATTACGGCTAGTTTTGGAGTCAGTGATTCCACTAATACAAATACAATCGATGAAATAATCAAAAATGCAGATGATATGCTTTATGATGCAAAAAATAAAGGAAAAAATAGAGTAAGAGGAAGAATATCTTAATTTATTTCATCAATTAATTTAGCTTCTGGCTTTCCATAATAAAAACCTTGTGCATAATCTATGCCTATTTCTCTTAATATCTTATCTATATTTTCATTACTTACAAACTCTGCAATAACTTTTATATTAGACTTTTGAGCAAACTCAAAAATTGATTTTACAACATCTTGTGTCCTACTATCATTTTCGATTAATTTTATGATTGAACCATCAATTTTTAGATAATCAGCTTGTAACTTAATCAAATAGTCATAATTTGAATAACCGCTACCAAAATCATCTATTGCTATTTTTACACCTTCATTTTTAAATTTTCTAAGAAGTTTATTTATATAATCACTATCATCTATCTCTTCTGATTCAACGATTTCTAAAACCATCCTATCAAATACACCTTTTTGTTCTGCATAATCAAACACATATATCATCAGTTCTTCATTCATCAGATCTTCAATACATAAATTAAGTGAAAATTCATAATTATTAGTTGCAAATTTACTTATTACCTTTTCCACCATCTTATATGTTAATTCTGAGTATAACTTTGTTTTTTTAGCAATATCTAAGTACTCATTTGGATATATGATTTTTCCATCTAATTCTAATCTCATTAAAGCTTCATATTTATCGATTTTCCCAGTTTTATAGTTATATATAGGTTGATAATGGGGAAAGATTCTATTTTCTTTTATTGCAAGGTGTAGTCTTTCTACCCACAATAAGTTATTTTTAAACTCTTCAACATTTTTCATAGAAGGGTTATACTCTTTTATTTTTACTTTTTTATTTTTAGCTTCGCTTAGTGCAATATCTGCATAAGTTAATAAATTCTCACTATTAGATGCTATTCCACAAGTATATGTAAGCATGAATTTATTTTTTTCAAATAAATAAGGTTCTTTTCCTAATGTATTCATAAAATTCTTTATATCAACAATTATGTTATCTTTATTATTTATAGTAAGTGCAAAAATATCAGATTGCAATCTATATAATTCATACCCTTTTTCATTAAAATATTTAAATAATCTATCAGCAAATGTTTTTATTACCTCATCACCAATAATGTGACTATAACTATCATTTATTTCTTTAAATCTATCAATATTAATTAATGCTAAAGTTCCACTTTTTTGCTTAGAAATTTGGTCTATCAAACTTACTCTATTTGCTAAACCTGTTAAGGCATCAGTTTTAAATAGATTTTTAAGTTTTGATCGATTTTCTATTAGTTCAGTAACTATTGTACCTGCTGATATAAACTCTTGAATATTACCTTGGGAATCTTTTATTGGAATAATAGTAATACTATTATAATAACTATCACCATCTTTTCTTTTATTTTTAAGAATACCTTTCCAAATCTTCCCTTTTAAAATAGTATCCCATAATTTTTTAGATTGACTTCTTGGAGTATCTGGGTGAGCAATTAGTTTATGTGTCACTCCTATAAGTTCATTCTTATTAAATCCACTTATTTTTTCAAAGCTACCATTTACATAAGTAATAATCCCATCTTTATCTGTCTTAGAAACAACAGCACTTCTATCTAACAATAACTTATATTGTTCTAGAATATTCATTTGATCTTCTCTTTCTATTTCAACATTATGAATTTTTAAAGAAAGATATCTTGCTATCATCAAAGATATAGAAATCAAAATAGTAAGAACAATAAAAACTTTTATCAAATATTCATCAGATAACTCTTTTAGAGATTTTTTTTCTTCTTTTAATATATTTTGTAGTTCTGTAACATAAAATCCTGCACCAATGATAAAATTCCAATTAGGTATTAATTTTACATAAGAAAATTTTTCATCTTCTTTTTTTGTGTCTGGCCTTATCCATTTGTAATTTACATACCCTCCACCGTTTAAAGCCATTTTTATACTAATGTCATTGAGAATTCTTCCATCTGTAGAAAGTACATCATCATTTATTCTACCTTCAATTTCAGGATTAAGTGCATGCATTTTCATAACTTTGTCTAATCCTAATATCCAAAAATAGCCATATTTGTTATCACCAAATTTATCTTTTCTAAAATCATTAAAAACTAATTCTTGTATCTTTTTATCTATTTCTTTTTTGTAAACACCAGCTGCTATAAAAATATCATGTTTTTCATCTCTTTTTATATATACATATTTTTTGTAAATTTCCTTTGGACTTTCATTTGGTTTGTACCATTTATAAGAACCATAGTTTTCATCTAAAACTAAAGTCTCTTTTAAAAATTGATATAAACTATCATTTGTTTTAGCTGATTCAAATATATTAGTATTTATATATTTTTTATTGCCACCATGGTATAAAATTTTTCCATTTTTATCAAATATATAAAAATAACCTGTTCCATTATCCCATTTTAATAAATTTAGTTCTTTTTTATATTTAGTCAAAATGACATCGAAATTTTTGTCATCATTAGAATCAAATAAATTTTTGACAAAATTTACCTTTTCCTTTAAAATAGATTCATTCTTTTCATAAATCAAATTATTTATTACTTCTATTCTTCTTATAGCTCTTTGTATTTCATTTTTGATTATTGCTTTATTTTTTAAATAATAACTTTTTTCTAGTGAGATCACTTTTTTTTCATATAAGTCTTGATTAAATTCATAAATAAAAAAGCCCAGTATAATTGAAAAAATAACTATTATTGAAAAAATATTTAAGAAATTTATTTTTGAAAGAGTGAGTTTCATATTGTATACCTCAAAAGAATTAAAAGCATTTCTCTTTATTTAGATAGGTCTATTCTATCTTCAATATGTTATTATTAATTAACTAATTATTAACTTAGTCTTAAAAATAATTTATTTACCGAAGCTTTTAATTACTCACTTTCATCTTTTATAAGTCCAGCTTCTTTTAAAAACTGAGAATGCACAAAACTTAATTTTTTAACTTTATCATACTTTGCATAAGAGAGATACAAAATATCTTTTGCTCTAGTAACTGCCACATAAAACAGCCGTCTTTCTTCCTCTATACTTCCACCTTTTGCAATTAATTTTTGATTTGGAAACCTTCCATTCATCAAATCTATTACATAAACTTCTTTAAACTCTAAGCCCTTAGATGCATGAACAGATAGTAAATTTACACCATCACCTTCACTCATCTCACTACCACCTAAAACCATGGCATTTATAAATTTTTCTATATCGCTATAATTATAAGATAAAGATTTCAATAAAGTTATTTTTCTATTTATTCTTACAATTGAAGTTTGTTTCATAGCAGGGTCAATTTGTCCATCTTTTCTTGTAGCTCTTTTGTTAGAAAGCATTTCAATTAAATGGTCATATAAATTTGATTTGAAAATATGATCAATAGCACTTCTTGGGTTTTTTATTCTTTTTAAATCTTTTACTATCAAATAAAATTCAAATAAAAACTCTCCACCTTCAACACAAAGTTTTGGATGTTTTAAGATTGGATTTCCTAAAAATTTATCATCAAAACCACAATCTTTGAATTTAGAAACAGAACCTAATTCTGCAAAATCATCAAAAAGCCCTAACTGTATATTCTTTGTTTTTGTTGATACATATGGACTTTTTATATTTGGGTCTGGATTAAATAAACCTTGAAATAAATCTCCATGCCCTAACTTCATCAAAGCATCAAATATATCTTTTGCTATAGCTTTTCCTATTCCTTTTCCATACTCCAAAATATGAATAGCTGCCATCATATCATTATGACTTTTCAGTAAAGTAATAATATCTAATACAAATTTTACCTCAGCAGCTTCAAAAAAACTCTTTCCGCCTTTTCTTTTTGCTGGTATTGAAAATTCTCTTAAGTTTGCTTCTATACCATCTGCACTTGAATTATTTCTAAATATTATCGCTATATCTATATGTGGTGTGGTACTTTGTGAAATTAGTTTTGAGATATGCTCATATTGATCAAAAAGTTCATTAAAAGTTAATAGTCTAGGAGAATGTTCTGCATCTTGTCTTACTACTTCAAGATTTTTATCATAAATTCTTTCATTGTGTTCAATCACTTTTGTTGCAAGTTGTAAAATTGGTCTAGTTGAACGATAGTTTTTTCTTAAAGTAAAAACTTTTGCACCCTCATACCTATCAGCAAAGGTAGAAATAATCCCAATGTCAGAGCCATTAAAAGCATAAATACTTTGGTCATAATCACCTACACAAAAAAGTGATTTTGGTTTAAAAGCTTCTAATAATTTTCCCTGTAAAGGATTTGTATCTTGATATTCATCTACAAGAATTTCTTTAAAATCAAAATCATTTGTCTCAAGAAGTTCAAGCATAATAGTTAATAAATCATCAAAATTGGCATAACCGTACTCTTTTTTTAATGTATGAAACTCTTTGATTACATCTTCATAAATAGCAGTATAAATCTCATGTCCAGCATTTTTTTCAACTATCCAATCCCCAAACTCTTCATTATTTTTAGAGTTTAAATATAAAGAATAAATATCATATAAATAGCCTCCATCATATGGACTTGTTGAATCATCTCTTTCAAAAAAAACTCTTTTTTCATAAATAGATTTAAAAAGTGTTTTCAACTCATTTGGTTGTTTAAGTGTAATATTTACTTGTAATTGTTTTATTAATTTATAACTTACACTGTGAAAAGTTCCAGCCATGATAGCACCAGCTGTGTCTTTACCAAAAAATTTAGAAACCCTTTGTACCATCTCTTGGGCAGCTTTATTTGTAAAAGTCAAAAGTATTATTTCAGAAGGTTTAACTCCACCATTAATTAAGGTAGCAATTCTTCCAACAATTGTAGATGTTTTTCCAGTCCCTGCACTTGCAATAATAAGGTTAAAGCCTGGTTTACATGTAGCAGCTGATAATTGTTCTTCGTTTAGATTAGATAAAGGCATTTAGTATATATTCATTTTATTTGTCATTTGCGAATAGTATCATAAAGTGCTTTATTAAATAGTAAAAATTAAAGCTATGATATAATAATTACTACACAAAAGATTTACAAAATTTATATAAGATAAAACTATGAAAAGAAGAACATTTATAAAACTAAGCTCCCTTACACCTATTATTGTAAATAGTTACATGATGGCAAAAGATGTTGATGATAAAATTTGGACAACTATTTTAGAAGTACAAAATATACTTCTACCAAAAACTTCAAAAATGCCTAGTGCAAAAGAGTTTGGTAGTGTTACATATCTAAAACAAAATATCGACCACTATAGTTTTGATAAAGATGATTTAGAACTTATTTTAAATGCAGCTCAAGTTTTCAAAGAGACTTTTCCAGAATTCTTTAAAGCAACAAAAGAAGAAAAACTAGAAATCATAAAACAAGCAAATTCAAGTGAATATGGAAACTCATGGATTAATATTTTAGTTTATTATGGAATTGAAGCCATGCTAAGTGACCCAATTTATGGTGGGAATAAATTTCAATCAGGGTGGATGGCATTAAGTCATAAGCCTGGAATTCCAAGACCAAAAAGAAAATATGGAGCAAAAATTGATATATGATGTATGTATTATAGGAAGTGGAGCTGGTGCTGGACCAATAGCTTATACCCTTGCAAAAGAAGGCAAAAAAGTATTAATCTTAGAAAAAGGTGATATATACACAGAAAAGGACTTTTCAAAAGATGAAATAGCCTATTCAAGAAGAGATATATTTACTCCAAACCTAAAAGATGAATACCATGTAATAGAAGAAAAAATCGATGGCAAATGGTATAAATTTCCTACATATGAAACTGGTTGGAGTTTTTGGAATGGGAATATATTAGGTGGTTCATCAAATTTTATGAGTGGATATTTTCATAGACTTAAGCCAAAAGATTTTAAATTAAAATCAACTTTTGGCAAATATAAAGGTGCCAATGTTGTTGATTGGCCAATCTCTTATGATGAGTTGGAACCCTATTATGATATGGTCGAAAAAGTCATTGGAGTATCAGGGGAATATACAAAATACGAACATGCGGAGCCCCGAAGTAGTAAAAACTATGCATATCCAAGATTAAAAGAACACCCAATAGTTGATTTAATAGATAAAGCCTGTGAAAAACTAGATTATGTATCATATAAAGTTCCACGAGCAATTATCTCACAAAATAAAGATAAAAGAAATGCCTGTTATTATTCGAACTATTGTGGTTCGTACAATTGTTCAAGTGGAGCAAAAGGAAGTTCAAGAGCCTCTTTAATACAACCTATTTTAAATAATACAGATATTACAATAATACCAAATGCCTTTGTCTTTAAACTTCTTACAAATAAAAATAAAAAAATCGAAAAAGCTGTATATTACACAAAAGAAAAGATAGAAAAAACAGTTGAAGCAAAACTTTTTGTTGTAGCAACTCAAGCAGTTGAGAGTTCAAGACTTCTTTTAAACTCAAAAAATAGTGATTTTCCAAATGGTTTAGCAAACTCATCTGGACAAGTTGGTAAAAATATGCTTTTTACAGGTGGTGGACAAGGTAGTGCTATCATTGATACAAAAATATTAAAAAAAGATAAGTTATTTGAAACTGGTTTTTTTGTGAATAGAGGTCTTCAAGATTGGTATTTTACAAAAGAGTTTAAAGGTGGAACTATAGATTTCTTATTTGACCATGCAAATCCTATACGAAAAGCACTAAGATTAAAGTCTGATGACAATGGAAATCTTTTATTTGGAGAAGAATTACAAGATAAGATATACAAAAACTTTACAAAATCAAGAATACTAAATTTTGAAGTTTTTACAGACTGGATGCCAAATGATAATTGTTTTGTAAGTATTGATGAAAAATACAAAGATAAATATGGAGTTCCCGTTGCAACAATTAGAATTGGAGCCCATCCACAAGATGTAAAAGTTGGTAATTTTTTAGCACAAAAAGCAATAGTTGTTTTAAAACAAATGGGAGCTAGTGATATTAAAAGTGATATTTCACCACTTCCCTCTGCTAACTTACAAGCTGGTGGATGTAGATTTGGTAATGACCCAAAAAAATCTGTCTTAAACAAATATTGCCAAAGCCATGACATAGAAAACCTTTTTGTCACAGATGGAAGTTTTATGCCAACAGGAGGAAGTGTTCCTTATACTTGGACAATATATGCAAACTCATTTAGAGTGGCTGATTATATTAAAAAGAGTAAGTTAATTTAACTTTACTCTTTGTTTTAATTTTAAAAATCCAATTATAATCATAATCAGTAAATATCCCATCTGAGGAATAGATAAAGCTTTTTGAGCCATAACAAAATGTATGGTAGAAAGTATTAACACTATATATATGACTTTATGATATTTAAAATATAGTTTAAAAAGCTTTCCAAATGATGTAAGAGCCATAAATATTAAAAGAACAAAAGATATCATTCCTAGATAAATAAATGGTTTTTCTAAAGTCTCATTTATCACTTTTGCAAAATCAACTTCCATATCCAAAATTACAAAATTTAAAAAATGCAAAAATACATAATAAAAACCAAAAAGCCCTATCATTTTCCTATAAGAGATTAGATTTACTTTTTTTCTTATAAGCGAAATAGTTATTGAAAAAAATAGCAAGACCATTGCAATTGCACCTGTTACAGTATAGATATATTTTATGGGGTCTATAAGATCTTGTACAATAAAGACTTCATATCCCAAAATAAATGATGGTAAAATTAATAGTATAAAAATAATTACTTTCATTAAAAGTTCTTTCTTAAATCCATTCCTTTATACATATAAGCAACTTCTTTTTCATAACCATTAAACATCAAAGTATCTTGTTTTAAAAATTTACCCAAAACTCTCTCCCTTGCTTGACTCCATCTTGGATGGTCAACTTTGGGATTTACATTTGCATAAAAGCCATACTCATTTGATGCTATATCTTGCCATGTATTTAAGGGCTGTTCTTTTACAAATGATATTTTTGCAATTGATTTTATTGATTTAAATCCATATTTCCAAGGTACAACCAATCTTAATGGTGCTCCATTTTGATTCTCTAAAGTTTTCCCATAAAGACCAACAGCTAATAAAGTAAGAGGATTCATTGCTTCATCCATTCTAAGACCTTCCACATAAGGATAGTTTTTAATATTTGCAAAAACAACACTCCTTTCTTGGTCAGGGAACATCTCTTGGTCATATTTAGTTTCAAACCTTACATATTTTGCATCATTTAAAGGTTTACATTTTTTTATGAATTTAGCAAGTTCAAAACCAATCCATGGAACAACCATCGACCAGCCCTCAACACATCTAAATCTATAAATTCTCTCTTCCAAAGGATTTGAACTAATCAAATCTTTTATATCAATTGTAAATGGTTTTTCAACAAGTCCATCAATCTCTATAGTCCAAGGATTTGGTTTCAAAGTATGAGCCATGAACTTTACATCTTTTTTGGAAGTGGTAAATTCATAGAAATTATTATAAGAAGTAATTTGTTCAAAACTATTTAGTTTTAGATTATTTGCATTTATATCTTTTTTATAAGTTAAATTTGGTGTTGGCAAATTCTCTTTTGCCATTAGTTCCATCAAAGTTGAACTAGCTACTACTGAGGCAGCACCTAGTTTTAAAAACTTTCTTCTATCTTCAAATAGTTCTTTTGGAGTTATTTCATTTTCATTTATTTTCATAACATATCCTTTATTTCATTTTTTATTTTATTTTAAATATGTTAAGAAAATGTGTAGTTTAAAAAATTACTATTTTCCTTTTAGAAGTATTACAATATATTTTGATGACCATAAAATAAAGACAATTAAAAATAATAAAGCACTTAGGTTTATAAAAAATAAATAATCAAAATCAAAATTTATACTATATGCTGCAAATAGTCGCAATAATACAACTACTTGAAAAATAAGATATAAAATAACTGTAAATCTATTGGCGGTAGGAATAGATCCAGAATGTCCTAAAGTAACTCTTGTTCCAAATCCTAATAAAATAGTACAAAAATATCCTAAAGCAAATATATGAATAATACTTTGTTCAAAAACAATTGAACTATCAAAAATATTTATTAGTGATTGAATACTTGAAAGAAAAAATCCAATTGGAATCCAATATAAAGAAATATACAAAATCCACATAATAGAACTTACTTTTTTGAGTGATATTTTCCATTTTATTAATTCTTTTGTAAATATTATAAAAAGAGGAATATCACTGATTAGATTATAAGTACTTGGTAAAAAAGTTAAAATAATTACTTTTAAAACTAAAAGAACAAACACTGTTTCCAAAATATATTTTGACTTATTTATTACATATCCTTCAATTTTAGCTGAAGAAAAAAAAGGCACCATTCTTTGTGCAATAGCAAAAATCAACATAAATATAAAAAGATAAAATCCACTATTTATAGATAGTTGTCTCAAAAATTCTGCATAATTTGAAGGAATAAAAGAAAAAATAAATAGTAAATTTGCAATAAGTCCACAAGCAAATGATATAAGTACCCATAAAGTATCTTTCTTAATTTTTACAGTTGATTTTATATGAATATTGTATAAAATTTTGAAACTACTCAATTGAACACAAAATAGAAAAAATATTGAAAATATATTTAAAACTTCACTTGTAAATATTGATATAAAAAATATTAAAGAACCAATAAAATATAAAATTGCTTGTTTTGAATAAACTTCTTTTTTAATGTCTGCTTGCACTAAAAATTTTGGAAATACAACAAATAAAAAGCCTAAAAATAGTTGTATAAATACTACAAAAAGTAAAGAATATGCATGAAATACTAATAAAGGTACTTTAATAGTAACAAGATTTGAATAGTTTAAAAAAATAGTTAAAATAAAAAGTAGTAAAAAAAGAATACCACTTGTAAAAAAAGGTTGATGAGGTTGAGATATAAATTTGTTATACCAGTTTTTCATAATACAATCTCCTAAGATTAATTAAGAGATTGTATAAGTTTTTTTAACTTAAATCATTGATTAATGACAAGTTCCACAACAAGAAGTTTCTGTTACTTCTTTTACAGCATTAAGTGCTGCATCATAATTTGGTTCATCACTTATATCTTCACAAATTTCTTTATATCTTACAATTCCATTTGCATCGATCACAAATACCGCTCTACATGTAATTCCAGCTAATGGACCATCACCTATTAATACACCATAAGCATTTGCCAAATCTTTGTTTCTAAAATCAGATGCAACTTTTAAGTTTTCAATTCCTTCAGTTGTACAAAATCTTCCCATTGCAAATGGTAAATCCATTGACACAACTATAGCTTCTGCTTCAGTTTTTACAGCTTCTTCATTAAATTTTCTAGTTTCTGCTGCACACACAGGAGTATCTAGTGATGGAACAATGATTATAATTTGTGCTTTATTACCAACTTCAATGTCTTTTAAATCTTGTCCAACAACATTAACAACTGGAGCTTTATCTCCAACATTTACTTCATTACCTAACAAATTTATTGTATTACCTTGTAATTTTGTTGTTGCCATATTAATCCTTCTTTAAATTTTTGATGTAATTATATTTAATTAGGATAAAAATTATCTTAATTAGATTTTCCAAATCCAATTTAATTTTTTATTTCACCTGTATATAACTATCTTCTAATTTAATTTTTTCTTTTGATATCAACTGAGTAAGTGCTGTTTTAAAAGCTTTTTTGCTCATAGCAAACACTTTCATAATATCTTCAGCTTCACTTTTATATGTAAAGTTCATTTTTCCATTATTTTCTTTTAAAACTTCTAAAACTTTTTGGGAATTATCTCCAGACTTTTTTTGACCTATTTTTTGTAAGGATAAATCAAGTTTACCATCATCTCTTATATTTTTTATATAGGCTTTTTTTAAATCACCCACATTGATATTTTCAAAAATCTCTGTGTGAAAAATCATTCCCTCATATAAATTATTTACTATTACTTTATAACCTAATGGTGTTTTTGAATATAAAAGAATCATTACCTCATCATTTTTTTCTAAGCCAATTATATCTTTTGATAAAAATTTAGTGAATTTTTCTGTTGCAATTAATCTTTGTGTTTTTTCATCTTCAATTATTTTTAAAACTTTTCTAGCTCCAACATTGTAAGTTGAAGTTTGTCTATTTATAGGGACAAGTAAATCTTTTGGAAGTCCAATGTCAACAAAAGCTCCAAATCTAGCAGTATCTACAACTTCTAAGCAAGCATATTCATTCTTCATTGCATATGGTTTTAATGTAGTTGCTACTAATCTATCTTCTGAATCTGTATATATAAATACATCTACTAAAGACCCTATTTCCATATAACTTCTTATATACGCATTTGGTAATAGTACAACTTCTTCATCTAAAGCTTCTAAATATATTCCAGGTTCTGTTAATCTATTTACTTTTAGAGTATTTATTACTCCAAGTTCTATTTTTTCATTTAATTTAGTCATTCCGTCTCTTTATTAATTTATATTTATTATACCAAAATTATTTAATTAAAAATCTCTTTTATCTTTATCCAAGCAAGCCCAATGTATTCATGAATGGCCATAGTAACTTTTTTTAATTCTTTTATACTCAAATAACTATTTGATTTCTGTTTTTTTGAAGTAAAGTCAGTGGACATTGCTATTGGATTTAAGCCTTGTTTTTGAAATATCTTCATAGCCCTTGGCATATGATAAGCACTGGTTACTAAAATAAAAGGTTTATCATTTATAAGTTTTTTTATTGAAATAGCCTCTTCAATAGTATCTTTAGGTTTATCTTGCATAATTATTCTATTTTCATTTACTCCTAAACTTATTAACTCATTTTTTGCATATAAAGCATCAGATATCAATTTTTTACCAGCGTAACCAGATGTTATTATTTTGGCATCTTTTAATCTTAGACTTAATTTTAGTACTTCATAAGCCCTTGCTTCAAAATCTCCACCTAATAATAAAATATATTCTACTTTTGAAATATCAATATTTTTTTGATCTTTATATTGATTTTCTAAAGGTGATATTAAAAAATTAGAAAACAAAGAATTTGAAATCAAAAATAGAAAAATCAAACCTACAAACAAAATCGATTTTGCTTTTTTATAACTATTAAAGAGTAAAAATATAAAGGCTAATAATAATACTAAAAATCCAAAAGTAAAAGGTTCTAAAAAAAATGAAACAAATTTTTTCAAATTAAATAGCAATACTCTCTCCTACTAAAAAAGAAGCATAACCTACAACTTTTGATTTGTCCTTTGTTATTTCATAACTTGTTTTATAATCTAAAAACTTCACTTTGTAATCAGATACTTTAGCTGTTTGTAAAAGTGCTTTAACACCCTCTTTCCCACAAGCTTCACAATCCTTAGTCAATTTTTCTATATCTTGATTTTTAATAGCATCTATACAAATTCCATCTAAAATATTTGCTTCATCCAAAGTATAATAATGACTTAAATCCGTACTTATTACTAAAAAGTTATCTTTATCTTTTAAAAGTTCTAATACCAATAAAGACAATTCTTTAGCATCAATTTTGCCATATACTATTTCTAAAACTTTTACATCAAAATAGTTTTTTATAAAAGGTATTTGAGTCTCAGTTGAGTGCTCCATATGAGCATCTTCATCAAAATGCAAAAAATCATATTTATCAATTAACTTTGAGCCAAACTCCTTATCAATAAGCAAATCACCTAAAGGTGTTTCATAGGAGTCAAACTGCGAGATAGAGGCACCTTGCAAAAAATACCGATGGGAAGGACCAATAACTATTACTCTTTTTGACTTTATATCTTTTGATAAATTATATGCTACATTTGCAACACTTCCAGAATAAACATATCCTGCATGGGGCACAATAATAGCTCTTGGATTAATATCTAATTTGATTTTTTCTTCATTTGCAGTAAAAACTTCAAAATATTTTAAAAGCTCTTTTTTATCATCAGGATAAAATGTGCCAGAAAAATTCATTTTGTTTTTTATCATTTTACCTTTTCTACTTGATATGTAAAGATTTCAGGGAAGTGAGTAAGTGAACCAATATCTAAGCCAGCTTTTAAACTAAGATTTTCAAAAAACTCATCAAAAGTAGGTAATTCTTCCCATACTTGAGGTAAAAAAGTTGCTTGATTTTGTTCTTGTTTTAAAATTACACCATCGATATTTGGTCTAATTTTTTCTTTTAGTTCTTCAATTGAATCATAAATTACAATTTTAGGAATAGTTAATAAAGATACTTCTATTTCTACCTTATCAAACTCTTTTTTTGACAAAGGTTGAAATCTAAAGTCTCTAAAAGCTGCATTTTGGGCATTTACTATTATATCATCTATTAGTTTTCGAGTAGGAAATAAAGAACCAATACATCCCCTCAGTCTTTCATCATAATAAAGTGTCACAAAACAAGCTCTTTGTTCATTCAAAAAATCAAAACTTGCTTCTAAATCAACCCTATCAATCTTTGACTTATCAAAAAGTTCTTCTTCAATCGCATCTTTTGCTATTTCTAAAATTATGGAATTAGACATTATTACCCCTTATCTTATCAACTCTTCTATTACATTAATAAATTCATCACTATCATTTACACAACTAACTACTTTGTACTTGTTTATTCCTAACTCTTTTGCTATCTCTTCATACTCAATATGAAGTTCAAACATAGTTTCAGAATTATCCACAATAAAAGCAATTGGATAAATAAGTACATTTTTATCTTTTAGTTCTTTTAATCTATCTTCTAAAGATGGAGTTAACCATTTCAATGGTCCAACTTTAGATTGATATGCTAAAGAAATTGATTCAAATTCTATTTCTTTGTTTTTAAATATTTCAGATAAAATTTTTACATGCTCATTTACTTGTTTTTCATATGGATCCCCAGCATCTACTATTTTTTGAGGCAATCCATGTGCTGAAAAAATTAAATTGTATAATTTAGTATCTTCAACACTACTTATTATGTCTTCAGTAACTTTATCATTAAATTTTTCATTTTTATAAAAAGGTTCTATTACTCTTATTTTAAAATCACTCTTTGCAATATCCATAAAGTCTTCCACAGAAGATTTTGTAGTTGTAGTTGAGTATTGAGGATATAAAGGTAGAAGTACAACTTCTTCTATGTTTTTTTGCTTTAGTTGATGTATACATTTAGCCGCAAAAGGAGGAGTATATCTCATCACTTGAAATACTTCAAAATCTTCAAAGGTTCTATTTAATTTAGAAACTAACTCTTCAGTTAATTTATTGATTGGAGAAGAACCACCAATAGCTTCATAATTTTTCCAAGCAGAGTTTTTTCTACTTAAAACTATCATACTGGCTATAAAAGATCTTAGAATATCACTTTTTACAGTAATAATATTTTTATCATTAAACATATTTCGTAAAAACATCTCTAATTCGTCTTTATCTCTTGGTCCACCCATATTTAAAAGAACTAAAGCTTTTTTATTTTCATTCATAAATATCCAATTTTATTATTTCATCACTACACCAAGATGCTAAATGCATATCATGAGTTATTAGAAGTATTCCATAATTAGGCAAAAATTTCAATACTAACTTCATAACATCAAGGGCAATTATATTATCTAAAGCAGAAGTTGCTTCATCAACTAACAAAAGTTCTGGTTTCATCAAAAGAGCACGAAGTATTGAACATCTTTGAAGTTGTCCACCACTCAATTTATGTGGTTTATTTAATATCAAGTCATAATCTAAACTTAATTCTTCTAATAAAGAATTTAATTCTTCTTTATTTATATTAGGAACTACATCATTTATTTGATCAAGTATTGAATATGTAGGATGAAATGAACTGTAAGGATCTTGATAAATTGAAGCTATTTTTGATGAGATTATATGCCCTTTTAAAGGCTTTAGTGATTTTGTAATTAGTTCAAAAAGGGTACTTTTACCACTTCCACTAGCACCAACTATTGATTTAACTTCTGATTTTTTTAAATTTAAGGAAAAATTATTATAAATTAATTTGTCTTTTTTATAGCCAAAATTTAACTCTTTTATTTGAAGAACAAACTCATTATTATCCATTTTATGCCTAATATTAATAATTTATTAACTATATTATAAATAGACTTTACATAAAGTTATTTAGCAAATAATATAAGCTAATAAAAAGAAATTATAGGTAAAATTAAGCTTCAAATTTCAAGGAGAACAAATGAAAAAAATAGTTTTAGGAACAGTGATTGCGACAGCATCACTTTTTGCAGCTGCAAATACAGCTGCATGTGCTGGATGCCATGGTGCAAACTTTGAAAAACCTGCATTGGGAAAATCTCAAATTATTAAAGGTTGGCCTGCTGCAAAAGTAGAAGAAGCTTTAAAAGGTTATAAAGCTGGGACTTATGGTGGTGCTATGAAAGGTGTTATGAAAGGTCAAGTTGCAAGACTTTCTGATGCTGACATAAAAGAAATCGCTGAAAAAATTTCTAAATTATAATCATTTTTAAACTTTGTTAAAGTAAGTCAATTTTTTGACTTACTTTTTTTTTGATCTTCTTTATCTTGTTCTTTTTTATTTTTTCTATTAATTGCCTCATTTAAATCTTCTTGCGAATCAAAAAGCAATCCATCCATCATTTTATTACTATCATCAAATTGTCCTGTTTTTGCACCCCAAATAAACATGCCTAAAATTGCGAATGAAACAACTAATCCAACAACTAACATCAACAAAAGTGTACTTCCTATCATCTATTTTCCTTTTATTCTAAGTGAGTTTGCAACAACTATTAATGAACTTAAACTCATTGATAATGCAGCAACAAGTGGCATTACAAATCCTGCCATGGCTAAAGGAATCGTAACTAAATTATATATCAAAGATATTGCTAAATTTTGTTTTATAAATTTATATGTTTTTCTAGAGATAATAAAAGCTTGATTTAGACTTTCCAAAGAGTTATTCAATAAAACAATATCTGATACAGCAATAGAAATATCAGCACCATTTCCCATGGCAATTGAAACATTTGCACTACTTAGTGCTACTGAATCATTAACTCCATCTCCTGCCATTACAACTATATGACCTTCTTCTTTTAACTTATTAATATATTTTGCTTTTTGTATTGGATTTATATTTGCAACAACAGTTTTAATTCCAACTTCTTTCGCAACATAATTTGCTACATTTTGATTATCACCAGTTAACATTATAACATCAATATTATTTTTTAAAGAGTTACTTACAAATTCTTTTGCAAAATCTTTTATCTCATCTTTTAATTCAAAAGTAGCAATTACTTTTTTATTTATAGCAAAAATATATACAGAGTTTTGTGAATCAAACTTATATTTTATTCCAAACTCTTCCATAAGTTTTTGATTTCCACCAAGAATTTCAAACTCTTTGTCTTCCAAATTTTTATAAATTGCTTTCAAACCTTTTGCTTGTAATGTTTTCACATTATTTAAGTTTTTCAAACTCAAATTTTTATAATGGTTTTTTAAATAATCTTTTATTGAAATACTAATAGGATGAGTAGAACTGTCTAATAAAGAATATAATAAATCCAATTTGTGAATATTATCATCTAAAATTTGTGCTTTTACAATAGATAATTTTCCATTGGTAATCGTTCCTGTTTTATCAACCACTAATTTAGTAGTTCGAGCTAACTCTTCAATAAATTTTGCTTCTTTAAAAAGTAAACCTTTTTTTGCTAACTCTGATATTCCAATTAAACTTGCAATTGGAGTAGCAAGGGCTAAAGCACAAGGACAAGCTATTACAATAACTGAAATTGCTACAATAAATGATTTTTCAAAATGATTAACGCCATCATAATTAAAGCCTAAATCAATACCAAAATAGTACCAAACAAAAAAAGTAAGAATTGACAAAGTTAAAATCATTAAAGAAAAGCCTTTTGATATCTCATTTGCTTTATGTTCTATTTTCGGTTTTGAAGCAAGTGAATCCTCTAATAAGGTAACAATAGAGTTTAAAGTCGAATCTTTAAAAGTTTTTGTTATTCTATATTGCACGAGAGAATCTTGATTTAATGTTCCTGAATAAATTACATCATTAACTTTTTTATAAATAGGTAATGATTCACCAGAAATTGAGGACTCATCAAAAGAGCTCTCACCTTTAGTAATTATTCCATCAACACTTGCTTTATCCCCTGTTTTTAATTCTACTATATCACCTATTTGTATATCTTCTACAGATACTTCTACTTTTTTACCCTCTTTTATAAGTGTCGTTTCTAAAGGTATTTGACTTTTAATCGTATCAAGGGTATCAACTGCAGATTTTTTTCCAAGTACTTCAAGATATTTACCAACTAATACAAAAGTAATAATCATACTTACAGAGTCAAAATAGCTCTCACCTTTTAGTCCAAAAAGTATAAAAACAGAGTAAATATAACTAAATGTGGCACCTGCACTTACTAAAAAGTCCATATTTAATATACGGTTTTTTAAGCCATAATATGCACCTCTGTAAAAAATCCATCCACTATAAAAAATTACAGGTGTAGATAATATAAATTCACCTAAATGAATTAAATGTTTAACTTCAGGAGTAATTCCTGTAAAAAATCCGGTATATTTTGCAACGGAAAGCATCATTATATTCATTGTTGCAAAAACTGCTACCATCATTCTAATAAAATAGTCTCTTTTTGCTAAAGATGCCTTTTCATCAGCTATTTTAGAATTATAAGCAAAGGCGTTATATCCTATGCTTCTTATTTTTTCTATTATTTGAGATAAAGCTATTTTTTTACTATTCCAAACTATTTTTGCTTTATTATTTGTAAAATTAATGCTTGCATCAATTATTCCATCTGTATTATAAAGAACTTTTTCATTAAGCCAAATACAAGCGGCACAATGAATTCCTTCAATAATTAAATCAACTTTTTTATATCCATCTTCATCAAGAGTTACATAGATTTTTTCAAAACTTTGGGTATCAAATTTATTTAAATCACTATTTACTTCAAGGGGTGGTTCAATAGTTTTGTTACCTAATTTATCATAAAATGAATCAAGATTTTGATCTTGTAAGAGGTGGTAAACTCCTTGGCAACCTTTACAACAAAAGTTTAACTCTTCTTCTTTTATCATCACATTATCATTAAATTCTAAATGACAATGATTACACTTAACTTTTGACACTAATATTCCTAAAATTCAATTTTATTTACTTATTTAATTTATTTATGCTACTATTTAGATATAATGCAATTCATATTATATCTTATTAGTTTTGGAGTTTAGGTTAATGATTAATAATATTTCAATTTTAAAAAATATTACAATTTTGTACGCAGAAGATGAAAAATCTCTTAGGGACATAACTCTAAATATACTAAAAGGGTTTACAAATAAGCAATTTGTTGCAGAAAATGGGCTCGAAGGCTTAGAACTATTTAAAAAACATGAAGAAGAAATCGATTTAATTATTACAGATGTAAATATGCCACAAATGAATGGCCTAGATATGATTAAAGAGATTAAAAAGATAAATCCAAATATTCCTATTATTGTAGCAACTGCTTTTTCAAATACTGAATATCTATTAGAAGCCATTGATATTGGAGTTGATAAATATATATTAAAACCAATTGATATGAAGAAACTTTTGCAAGTGATGAGCCAATCACTACTTTACCATGAATTAAAAGATTTGTATGTTGATAAACTAACAAGACTACCAAACAGAAATAAATTAAAAAAAGACTTAGACTTAACAGCACAAGATTTAATGGCACTTATTAATATCGATAAATTTTCAACTATCAATGACCTTTTTGGTGAAGATAATGGAAATAAATTATTAATTCAATTCTCAATGATAATAAAACAATTTTTCTCTTCTGATGATTATAGAGTATATAGAATAGAGTCTGATAAATTTGCAGTTGTTGCAAAAGATTATGCAATGGATATAAAAGAGTTTGAATCTCTTTGTGAAAAATTTGCAAATCATATTGAAGAAAATGCAATTTTCATTGATGAAAATGAGATTGATTTAAATGTTACTATAGGAATTGCTTGTGCTGACAATAAATTAGCTTACAAATATACAGAGAGAGTTATAAACTATGCAAGAAAAAGATTTGAACAAATCTTAGTTTATGATAATTCTTTTAATATTCAAGAATCTTTTGAAGATAATATCAAATGGGTAAAAGAAGTTAAGAAAGGTTTAAAAGAGGGTTTATTTGTAGCCTTTTATCAACCAATTGTAAATACACAAACCCAAAAAATTTATAAATATGAAGCTCTAATTAGGTACATAAATGAACAAGGTGAAGTAATTGCACCTATTAAATTTTTAGATATAGCAAAAAAAGCAAAACTATATTCTTATATTATAGAAATAATGCTTCTTGAAGCAATTTCTTTAATAAAAGAACAGAAAAAAAGAGTTGCAGTTAATATCTCATTTGATGATATTACAAATACAAAAACAACTAAAAAGATCTATGATACACTAGAAGAGAATAAAGAACATGTTCATCTTTTAGAGTTTGAGATACTAGAATCAGAAGAGATAAATAACTTTGCGACAGTTACTACATTTATTGATAAAGTTAAATCTTTAGGTTGTAGTGTAGGAGTTGATGATTTTGGGGCTGGTTATTCTAACTTTAACATGCTTACAAATTTAAATATTGACTTTGTAAAAATTGATGGTTCATTAATAAAAAATATTGATACATCTAAAAATCAACAAATAATTGTTGAAACAATTGCTGATTTCTCTAAGAAATTTGGATTTAAAACTGTTGCAGAATTTGTATCATCAGAAGAAATTTATGAAAAGATTAAAGAATTAGATATTGATTATTGTCAAGGGTATTATTTTGGAAGACCTGAAAGTAAAGATAAAATTTAATCTATCCAACTCTCAGGTAATTTTGAATCAAAAAGTTTACTTTTGATTCTAGTTACATTTGCAATACTTACAAGCTCTTTACTAGCCTTTTGTAAATCATCATTAACTATAAAATAATCATACTCTTGGAAATACTTTATCTCCTCTTTTGCATTTATAATTCTATTTTCAATAATTTCTTTACTATCAGTTGCTCTATTATTTAACCTATTTTCTAATTCACTCAAATTTGGTGTTGTTATAAAAACAGAAGTAATTATGTTATCTAATTTTTCTCTAGCAATTTCATGACCTTGAACATCAATATCAAAGATTGCCAACTTTCCTTCATTTACAGCTTTCATTACAGGCTTTAAAGATGTTCCATAATAGTTTCCATGAACCTCTGCCCATTCTAAGAAATAACCAGCTTCTATATCTTTTAAAAACTCTTCTTTACTAATAAAGAAATAATCAACTCCATCTTTTTCTCCAACTCTTGGAGCTCTTGTAGTTGAAGAAATAGAGAAATAATAATCATCGATATCTTTATATACTTCTTTTAATAAAGTTGATTTTCCACAACCACTTGGCCCTGATATGATTAATATCGCACCTTTTTTTTCATTTACCAACTTTTACCCTTACTTACTTATTGATAATTTTAAATCAACAATCTCACCTTGAGATAGTCTATCTATTATTGATTGATTGCATTTAGTCAATAATGGTCTTAATTCATCTATATTATATTTACTTAAAATCAATTCATATGGTTCTTTATGATCTAAATCAAACTCATATTCTTTTACTTCACCTAAGGCATCATCAATAATTTGAGAAAGATCTTTCCAATCAGTTTCACTCATTTCTGACTCATCTGCAAACTCTTTTTCAAATCTCTTTTGTAAATCATCATCATTTAAAATACTATTAATTTTTCCAAGTTCACCAACATCTAAAATACCACCTGATTTAAGTGCTGCAATTGATATAATACTCTCATCACTCTCATCTTCAATATCATATGCTATATCATCTGCTAAAGTTTCTATGTACTCAGAAACATCATCAGCTTCATCATGGGAATACTTATTTTTATTTTCTCTTTGTACTTTTGCTTCTTCATTAATTATTGCAATTTGTTCATTTAAAATTGAAAATAAATCATGGGGTAAAAAAGGTCTTGAAATTAAAAAATCCCTTGACTTATCAAAGGGTAATTCTTCATTTGAAATTGCACCAATTTTCGAAGTAAATTGTTTAATGATATTAAATTTATCATCTATTAAATCTTGATCAACAATTACAAAATCATAATTTTTACTAACATTTGAACTCTCTTGAACAAAAAGTCTTATATCAAGTTTTGTACATATCAAATCAAAAATTTTGACAATCATATTTGTTTTTGTTATCAACAATAAAGTCACTTAATCTCCTGTAGTTCCAAATCAACTAGTTTATAAACCTTGTCGCACTTAAAAGCAATATCTTCTTCATGTGTTACAAGAACTAATCCAGCATTATTAGACTTTATATATTCAAATAAAGTATTCATTACATCATGTGCAGTATCTTTATCTAAATTTCCTGTTGGTTCATCAGCAAAAATTATTTTTGGTTTTTTTGTTAAAACCCTAGCAATAGATAATCTTTGCTGTTGACCACCACTTAATTCACCAATACCTTGATGCAAGACATGATTTATATCTAAACTTTCTAAAAGTTTTTCATCTACAACTTGATTACTTAAAAATTGAGCAATTTGTAAGTTTTCATTTGCAGTAAAACCTCTAAAAAGATAATGTGCTTGAAATATTATACCAAAATCTTCTCTTCTTATGTTTAAAAGCTTTTTATTCTTTATTGTATAAATGTTTTGATTTTGGAAAATTACTTCACCTTGAAATGGCTTTAAAAGTGATGAGATAATATTGAGCAGAGTTGATTTTCCACTTCCACTTTTTCCAATAATAGCAATTGATTCTTTTTCATTTAATGAGAGATTTATATTATTAAAAAGTTCATAATCAAATTTATGAGAGATATTTTTTGCTTGTAGTATAGGCTGGTCGTTCATTTTTCTCCAGTCTTAGATAAAAAGAGGTAGAAACCTCTTTTTAGTAATTTCTTAATAATTTTTATTAAGCCATTTGAGCAGCAACTTCAGCTGCGAAATCTTCTTCTTTTTTCTCGATACCTTCACCAAGTTCAAATCTTACATATTCAACGATTTCGATTGACTCATCACAAGCTTTGATAGCTTGCTCAACTGTCATTGAATCATCCATAACATAAGTTTGAGATAATAAAGCATAAGTTTTATCTAATTGAGTATTATCTTCAATCCATCTAGCAATTTTACCTTTAACGATGTTTCCAATAATTTTTTCAGGTTTACCCTCTGCAATTAATTCTTCTTTCATTTTAGCTTCAGCAGCTGCAATAGCTTCATCAGTTAATTGAACTTGAGAAACAAATTCAGGAATATTTTTTAATGGTTTTCCAAGTCTTACTAATTCTTCATTTAATTTTTCAATATCAGCAATAATTGCTTTGTTTTCAGATTCAATAAAATCAGCATCTAAATCTTTATAAGAGATAACTGTTGGTTTCATAGAAGCTGCATGCATAGCAACTTTTTTTAATATATCTTTAGTTTTATCTTTTGCACTATCAGCACAAGTAGCAGCTAAAATAACTCCAACTTTACCTAAGTGAACATAACCATTAACAACGCCATTATCAGAAGATATTGTTGTCATTTTTCTAGTTACGATATTTTCACCAATTGTTGCAATTTTACTATTTAAATACTCTTCAAAGTTTACACCATTGATAGTAGTTTTTAATAGTTCTTCTTTCTCAGAACAACCCTCAGCTTGTACATGAGCAGTAACTTCGTTTGTTAAAGCAATGAATTGATCATTTTTAGCAACGAAGTCAGTTTGAGAATTGATTTCAACCATAGTAGCTTTTGTAGAATCATCATTTACTAAAATAGTAATTAATCCCTCAGCTGCAACATTTCCAGCTTTTTTAGCAGCTTTTGCTAAACCAGATTCTCTTAAGTATTTCATTGCTTCATCTAAGTTACCATCACACTCATTTAAAGCAGTTTTACAATCAAGCATACCTGCACCAGATTTTTCTCTTAATTCTTTTATTAATTTAGGAGTTGCGCCAGCCATCTTATACTTCCTCTGTTTCTACTACTTCTGATTCACCTTCAGCAAGTGCTTCTGCAACTACTTCAGCAACTTCTTCACTTGATGCAGGTACAGTTTCTTCAACAACTTCACCATTTGCTTCAGCGTATGCAGCTTTACCTTCATTCATAGCAGCAGCCATTTCACTACAAAATAATTGAATTGATCTAATCGCATCATCATTTCCTGGAATTGGCCAATCAACTACATCTGGGTCACAATTTGTATCTAAAGGAGCAACAACTGTAATTCCTAATCTTCTAGCTTCTGCAATAGCAATTTTTTCTTTAACTGCATCAAGTACAAACATCATATCAGGTAGTTTAGTCATATCTTTGATACCACCAAGATATAATTCTAATTTTTCTTCTTTTCTTGAAAGCATTAAAGCTTCTTTTTTAGTTAAAAGATCTAGTTGACCTTCTTCTCTCATTTTTTTAATAATTTCTAATTTTCTAATTGATTTTTTAATTGTTCCGTAGTTTGTTAACATCCCACCTAACCATCTATGGTTAACGTAAGGCATACCACAAGAGATAGCAGCATCTTTAACCGCTTGACTAGCTTGTTTTTTAGTACCAACAAACATCATTGTTTGACCTTCAGCAGCAGCATCTCTAATAAGAGTATATGTATATCTGAAGTATCTTAAAGTTTTTTGTAAATCTATAATATAGATATTTTTTCTTACACCAAAAATATATTTTTTCATTTTTGGATTCCATCTTCTCGTTTGGTGTCCGAAGTGTACACCACATTCTAATAGGTCTTTCATTGTAACCATGTTTTTTCCTTGTTTATGTTTTATTTGGGTTTAGCCTCTGTGCCCCTTAATGTTTTCACACAACCCAGACCAGGATTGACACATGTGAGGTTTCTATTTAAAATAGAACCGTGATTTTATCTAAGTAAACTTTAATATTTTATTAAATCATTTTCGATAAAATCTCCAAATGATTTAAAAAGGAAATTTTAAATGGATTATATGAATAAGATAAATGAGATTAGAAGTGAGTTGTCTAAATCAATAATTGGGCAACAAGATATGATAGATGCCTTACTTATTGCACTTTTATGTGATGGACATGTTTTACTTGAAGGAGTTCCAGGACTTGCGAAAACCACTGCTGTAAAAGCCTTGTCTAAGTGTTTAAGTCTAAACTTTAAAAGGGTTCAATTTACACCTGATTTAATACCATCAGATATTATTGGGGCTCAAATATTTAATATGAAAACAGCTGAGTTTAGTATAAAAAAAGGTCCTATCTTTACAAACTTACTTTTAGCAGATGAGATTAATAGAGCTCCTGCAAAAGTGCAATCAGCCCTATTAGAAGTTATGCAAGAAAAACAAGTGACAATTGCAGATGAAACATACTCTTTGGAACTTCCATTTTTAGTTCTTGCTACTCAAAATCCAATTGAATCACAAGGAGCTTATGAACTTCCTGAAGCTCAACTTGATAGATTTATGTTTAAGATTTTGCTTAATTATAATTCAAAAGAACAAGAGTATGAAATAGCTAAAAGTGTAACTTTAAACTCCTTTGAAACTCCAAATAAAGTAGCTACCAAGGAAGATTTAATTGAATTAAAAAAAGCCGTAGTGAATGTACATATAGATGAAGAACTTGAAAAATACATAGTAAATCTTATTTTTGCAACAAGAGAACCTGAAAATTATGGTTTACATGAGATTAAAGATTATATTCAATTTGGTGCAAGTCCAAGGGCAACAATAGATATGTTTAAAGCTGCTAAAGCAAAAGCTTTTATAAGAGGTAATGACCATGTTACTCCAATAGATATTGCTTTAGTATTTAAAGATATAGTAAGACATAGAATTGTTTTATCTTATGAGGCACAAGCTATGGATATTACTAGTGATTATATTTTACAAAAAGTAATTCAAAAAGTTGAAATTCCATAAGATATGAATAAAAATTTAAAAAAGATTTTAATCAAAACAAAAAAACAAGTCTTTACAGAAATTTCTGGAAATAATAGTTCAAGCCTAAAAGGTGAAGGTTATGATTTCTTAGAATTAAGAGAATATGAGTTTGGTGAAGATATTAAAAATATTGACTGGACCATAAGTGCTAAAATGAACACTCCATATGTGAAAGTTTTCCATGCACAAAAAGAGCTAAATATTAATATATTACCAATTCTAAATGGGAGTATGATTTTTGGAACTAAAAAAATAAAACAAGACTTAGTTACTGAGGTTTGTTCACTCTTAGCATTTTCTAGTATAAAGCAAGGGGATCCTTTCTCTTCTTTTATAGTAAATGAAAAGTTCCAAAACATCACAAAAAGAAGTAAAAAACTTGCAAGTGTAGCAAGTATGAGTGAGCAAATATTTAATTATAATCCAATAGGAAAAGAGATTGATTATAAACTTTTATGTAATGAGTCATTTAAATTAATAAAAATGAAATCAATCTTATTTTTAATTGGAGACTTTATTGGAATAGAAGGCTTTGATTTAAAACTATTATCACAAAAACACGAAATATTTGTAATAATCATAAGAGATATATTTGAAGAAAATCCACAAGAATTAGGAAATATAAGTTTAGTTGATACAAATAATGGATTAAAATTTGAAGGGATTATTGATAAATACTCAATCAAGGATTATAAAGCATATATCAAAAAAAATGACCATGATTTATTTTATCATTTACAAAAGTGTAATGTAAGATTTACAAAAATATGTACCCACGAAGAAGCAGCTTCAAAAATAATTACATTGGTGAGCAAATGAATGAATTAAAAATAAATGATATAAAAGATTTAGTAAGTATTCCTGATATCTCTTTTTATATTTTAATACTTCTTATTGTTTTAGGTACAATTATTATTGGATTTGTAGGATATTTAATTTATAGATTTTTTAAAAATAAAAAGAATCCAAGAAAAAGATATTATGAAATAATTAAAAATCTTGATTTAAATGATACTAAAAATGCAGCATATCAAATAACTTTGTATGCAAGAAAACTAGCAAAAAATGAAAGAGAAATAAAAATATCAGAAGAGTTAATATCCCTATTGGAAGAGTATAAATATAAAAAAGATGTGAAAAAGTTTGAAAATAATATTATCCAAAAGTATGAACTTTTTATGGAAACAATAGATGTTTAGTAATTTTTCTTTTGAATATCCTTGGGTTTTAGTCCTTATATTTATTTTTATATTTTGTGATATGTATTGTAAAGCAAAAAACTCTTCTTATTATTTTGTACATCTCAAAATATTTAACCAACTAAGTTATAATACAAATGTCATTATTTATGTGTGCAAATATATAACTATCATCTTAACTCTAGTTGCCCTTGCCTCACCTGTTAAAATTTCAGATAACCAACTTATAAAAAAAGATGGTATAAACATCATTTTGGATTTAGATACAAGTGGTTCTATGAGAGAGCGTGGTTTTAATCCAAATGATATACAACAAAATAGATGGAATGTTGTAAATAATGTAGTTCAAGATTTTATTGAAAAAAGAGTAAATGATAATATTGGATTAGTAGTTTTTGGAAGTTCGGTATTAACAGCCTCTCCTTTAAGCTTTGATAAAAATTCACAAAAAGAGATTATAAAATATATAGATATTGGAATTGTTGGCGAACAAACAGCAATGTTTGACTCCCTTGCAACTTCAATAAATATATTAAAAAACAGTAAAGCAAAATCAAATATTATTATTCTCTTAACAGATGGGGAAGATAACGCAAGTAAAATACCTCCTCAAATCGTACTAAAGCTTGCAATGAAATATAAAATAAAAATATATACAATTGGTATTGGTGAATCAAATAGACAAATTTTAAGTGCAATTGCACAAGAAACTGCAGCAAAATCTTTTCTTGCTAACTCTAAAGATGATTTAGTGGAAGTTTATAATACAATAAACAAATTAGAGAAATCAGATATTGATAAAAATACTTTGATCTTAAAAGATTATCTATTTTTTTACCCACTTTTTATAGGAATAATTTTTTTAATTTTTTATATTTACCTAAAAAATAGAGATTGACTTGATATTTAAATGATTTTTGCTTATAATAATAAAAATTACTAAAGAAGATAAATGAATAAAAAAGAATTAATTGACTTGTTAGAGAAAAGTTCAAAAGAGAGTTTAAATGAAACAAGCACAATTGAAGAAGAAATTCCAAAAGAAAAAACAACTACAAAAAAAATAAAAATTGAAAAAGAAGAAAAGAAAAAAAGTAGTTTTAGTTTTTTTTATATAATCCTTGCCTTAATTATTGTAGGAGCTTTTTTATTTATCAATAAAAATAAAAATACAAACAAGGGAACGACTCCACTTACTTTTGATGATTTACCTTCTAATGTACAAGCTATTTATGTATCAAAAGACACCTTACAAAATAGTGTTCAAGCAAAAGAAGATGAACTAAATATAAAAGTTAAGCACTTAAAAGAAGAGCTTTCTATTTTAAATGAAAAATTTGAGTTAGCAAATATTGAAAAAAATGAAATAAGAGTAGATGCTCAAAAATATAGATCAAAAAAATATGATGCTACAGGTTGTTATGATGAACAAGAAGGTACTTTTGTTTTTTATCCTTCATGTTTAGATAGAATTAATAAATTTTTAGATGAAAACAAAGATGCAACTTCTTTTCAAATAATCCCTGTTACTGATGCAAAAGATAGACTTTATATAAATAATATAATTGAGAATATAAAAGATACAAAAATTGATAAAAAACCTTTAAAAGACTATTTAATGGAAGGATTATCAAGAAAACGAGTATTAGAAGCATCATGGCATGTTAAAAAAAGACTAGGGAAAGAAGCAATTATCACTTATGTAAATTATATTGCTGATACTGCTGATAAAAGAGGTTTTACTATAAGAGCTTATAGATAAGAATTTATAACCTCTTTATCACTAAAGGCTAGCTTTTGGTCATAAATGATTTGATACTCTTCATCACCTTTTCCCAAAATTAAAATCACACTATTTTCTTCAAATAAATCTATAGCTTTTTTTATAGCAAGTTTTCTATTTATCTCAACTTCAACTTTTGATTTATCACTAATCCCTTCTAAGATATCATTAATAATTAAATCAGGATCTTCAAATCTTGGATTATCACTAGTTACTATAATGTGTTTTGCATAGTTTTGTGCAATTTTTCCCATAAGTGGACGCTTTTGTTTATCTCTATTTCCCCCTGCCCCAAAAACTACAATAATATCCTTGTGTCCAAAACTCTGTAATACCTCTTTCATTCCATCAGGTGTGTGAGCAAAATCAACGATAATATAGGGATTTAAACTAAGTGTTTCCATTCTTCCAGAAACTCCTGCAAAGTTCTCTACAGCTTCACAAATTTCATTTAATGACTTATTTGTAGTCATGTGAACAGCAGCTATTGCAGCTGTTAAATTGTATATATTAAACAAACCCATCATCATAGAAGTAAAACTCTCTACTTTTTCAAAATTCTGCAAAGCCACATGCATTCCATCTTTAAATGAATACGCTTGAACTTTGTAAGTACTAGGAGCATCAAGACCATAAGTTAAGCAGTTTTTAGGATTAAATTTTGCTTTTTTTTCATCTTTATTAATAAGTTTTTTACTCTCATCACTAAAAAAAGAGTTTTTTACATTTATATATTCTTCAATACTCTTATGATAATCAATATGATCCCTTGTAATATTTGTAAGAATTTTAAGTTCAAAATTTAAGCCCTCTATTCGTTTTTGCTCAATTGCGTGGGAACTAACTTCCATCACAAAAAAATCACAAGAGTTCTCTATAGCTTTTTGAATATGTGCAAAATTACCAAGTTGAACAGGTGTAGTTAAAGAATATTCTTCAACTCTTTGTTCATTAATAAAAAAGCCTCTTGTGCCTTGAAGAGCAACTTTATATCCTAAATCTAAAAGAATAGAATAAATAGCAGCGGCTGTTGTAGTTTTACCATTTGTTCCAGTTATTCCTATGATTTTAATAGAAGAAAAGTCACAATGATTTTTTAAATCTTCAGCTTTTATAATCTCAACACAACCATTTTTTTTGGCATCATCAATGAATTTTTCATTTTGTTTAGAATAAACAAAGGCAAAATTTTCATCTGCCTCTTTAGAATTATCTGTATATGTTTTATTATTTATGTGAAGTTGCAATTTTTTTTTCTTCTAGCATTTTATATAGTTCTTCTATTTTTGAATCATATGCAAAATATTCATTAAAGCCTTCAAGGTATGAATATGCAGTTGTGTTAAAATCATTTTCTATTAATTTTGTTACAAAATCAAAAAAATCATCTTTTGAATCAATTGCAACTTTAGTAGAAAACATTATGTCTTCAAAGGCTACTCTAAAAGAACCTCTTGATTCAATTAAAGTTTTAAAATCATCATATTTAATAGCATCCAAAGAGTCAACTGTAGAAGTAGTCAAATCTTTTAACATATCCATCATTTTATCAATATCCCCATCATATGCATCAATTACATTATGTACATAAGCGATGGCTTCATCAATATCTTTATCTTTTGCAACTGTAAAATAGTCAAATAATGATAATGCTTTATTTTCATCATCATTTGCTATATCACAAAATAGTGCATAAATTGGATACTCTTTATTGTATTTAAAAATCGATGATAATTGAGCGTAAATAAACATTGCTTTGTCAAATTCTTTATCTAAAAAATAGCTATTTGCATCATTTAATAATTTTTTTTCATTTACCATTACAACTCCTCTAATCTATTTTCCATACCTATTTCTACATTAATTATAATCAATTCAGGATGAATTGCAGCTTTTAATTCTTTTTCAACAACATATTTTAATGTACTTCCACTAGCACTACAACCAACACAAGCACCATTTAACTGCACAAATACCTTTCCATCTTTAACATCTAATAAAGACATAGCACCGCCATCTTGTGCAAGCATAGGTGCTATTTTATTATCAATTATATTTTTTACAACAGGGAATAAATCCTCATCACTAAATGGCATCATCTCTCAAACCTTTAATCTTCTATCTTTTTGTTCTTTACAAAAAATATTCCAATAACCATAAAAACTAATATTATTGCTATTGTTGTAAAAATTGTAAAAAGTGTTACTTCTTCTGTAAACATAAAAATTATCCTATAACTTCGTTACATCTTGGACAAAGTTCATCTTCACTTTGTGATTTAAATTTCCAACATCTAGGACATTTTGCATTTTTTGCTTTATATGCTTCAAAAAGTTTTCCATCTATTTCAAAACTAATTAATGCTTCTTCTTGTTTAGTAGTTAAAATATCACTAACTAAGAACCAATCCTCAGCTTCAATAGTATCTAAAGAAAGAACATCATCAGAATTTGTATAAATATCAAGTTCTAATGTAGATTTTATTATTTTATCTTTTTTTAGTTTATCAACTGATTCAGAAAACTTCTCTTTAACTTTTATTAAATATTCTTCATTAAGTTTACTTTCAACTTCAGGGAAGTCAAATTTATTTAAATCAAATACATCATTAACATCATCTTTTAAAATTGCGGGTGCATACTCTAATAATTCATCAACAGTATATGTAAGAATTGGTGCTAATACTAGTAAAAGTTTTTTAGCAATTAAAGCCATTGCACTTTGAGCTGCCGTTCTGTGAACATCATTTTTATCATCACAATATAATCTATCTTTACAAATATCTAAATAAACACCAGATAAATCCACAACTAAAAAGTTATTTAATTTATTTAAGCCTTTTGAGAATTCATAAACACTAAACGAAGCATCAATTTCATCAAAAACTTTTTTTGATTTGCTCATAATCCATTTGTCTAAAACACCAAAATCTTTTACATCAACTAATTTTTCTAAATCACTAATATTAGCTAATAAAAATCTAGCTGTATTTCTTATTTTTCTATAAAGTTCTGCATTTTGTTTTAAAATATTATCAGAAATCTTTTGATCATTTTGATAATCACTCATTGCAACCCATAATCTAAGTATTTCAGAACCATACTGTTTCATGATTTTTGCAGGATCAATTACATTACCCTTAGATTTAGACATTTTTTCGCCTTTTTCATCCATAGTAAATCCATGGGTAACTAAAGCTTTATAAGGAGCAACTTCACTTGATGCTAAAGTAGTAAGTAAAGAAGATTGAAACCAACCTCTATGTTGATCACTTCCTTCTAAATATACATCAGCTGGAAATGTTCCTGCATCATAATTTCTTGATCTCAAAACTGCATTTTGAGTAGAACCAGAATCAAACCAAACATCTAAAATATCAACTGTTTTTTCTAAATCATCAGGATTTAAACCGCTTCCTGGATATAATAATTCACTAATTTCTAAATCATACCAAGCATCACAACCTTTTTGTTCAAAAATCATTGCAGTGTAATTCATTACTTTTTCATCAAAAACAATTTCATCTGTTTTTTTATTTCTAAAAAAGGCAATTGGAACACCCCAATCTCGCTGTCTTGAAATACACCAGTCAGGTCTTCCATCAAGCATTGATTTTAATCTATTTCTTCCCCACTCTGGGTAAAATTTAAGATTTTCTACCACATTTAAAGCATTTTCTCTTAAAGTTTTATTCTCTTTTCCATATTTATCATCTATTGATATAAACCATTGTTTTGTTGCTCTAAAGATAATTGGTGTATGTGTTCTCCAACAATGTGGATAAGAGTGTCTTATATCTACTCTTTTTAATAAAGCATCACCTAACTCTTCAAGAATTAACTCATTTGCTTTAAATACATTTAGTCCTAAATACTTTTCAGTATCCTTAAATAGTTTTTCTCTAATAATTGTTTCATCATATTTTCCATATGCATCAACAGGCATAATAACTTCAAGGTCATAAAGAAGCCCTACTTTGTAGTCATCTTCACCATGCCCAGGTGCAGTATGAACAGCTCCTGAACCACTATCCATCATTACATGTTCACCTAAAATGATTTTAGATTTTCTATCATTTAATGGATTGATTGCAAAGCTATTTTCCAAATCTTTTGGATTAATTGTTTCTACAACTTTCCCAGAAATTACTTCATTTTCTATAAGTGAATTATAAAGTTTTTTAGCAACTATAAATTTATCACTTGTAAGTACATACTCTTCTTCACCATTAAGTGAAATACCTGTATTTGCAGGAAGTGTCCAAGGAGTTGTAGTCCAAATAATTACGCTAGCATCCATAGTTTCATGTTTAAATGCAACATAAATAGAAGGTGAAGTTTTATCTTCATATTCAACTTCAGCTTCAGCTAAGGCAGTTTGAGCAGCCCAAGACCAGTAAACAGGTTTAGATCTTTGTACCAATAAACCTTGTTTTGCAATAGCACAAAGTTCTCTATAAATATTTGCTTCAAATTTAAAATCCATAGTCAAATAAGGCTTATCCCAATCAGCGATAACACCTAATTGTTTAAATTCTTCCCTTTGAATATCTACAAATTTTGAAGCATGATCACGACAAAGTTGTCTTAATTTTGATTTTGGAAGTTCTTTTTTCTTAGTGCTTCCAATTTTTTCTTCAACTTTTTGTTCAATTGGTAGACCATGACAATCCCAACCCGGAACATATCTAATTGATTTTCCATCAAAATAATGAAACTTATTAATCATATCTTTTAAAATTTTATTTAGTGCATGACCTATGTGAATATGCCCATTTGCATAAGGAGGTCCATCATGTAATGTAAAAGATTGAGCACCTTTTCTATTCTCTTTCATTCTGTCATAAACTTTTTGCTTATCCCATTTTTCATATCTTAATGGTTCATTTTGAGGAAGATTCCCTCTCATTGGGAAATCTGTTTTTGGAAGTAATATACTATCTTTGTAATCCATTTTTATAATTACCTTATTCTTAAAATTGGGTGATTATATCCAAAGATAATTTAATATAAAGTTATCATTATAAAAACAAGATAAATAATCTTTTTTTAAATTATTATATACAAAATAGCTTGTACAATAATTGTACAACATAGTCCACTTTCTATACAAAATACTTTATATAATGTTTCTAATGTACACAATTATAACAAAACTATAATCTATATAATGTTACTAAATAGAATATTTTTGTACTTGCCCATAAATTTACATTAAATTTCAGATTAATTTTTATTATCTATGCTATTATTTTGCTATATTTTATTTTAGGAATTTGAACAATGAGTAATAAACATTATGACATTTTAGTTGTAGGTGGTGGAATTTCGGGTGCTGCGACATTCTATGAATTTGCGAAATATACAAATATTAAAAGCATATGTATGCTTGAAAAATATGAAAGTTTGGCAACTTTAAACTCAAAAGGTACAAGTAACTCACAAACAATTCATGTTGGTGATATAGAGACTAACTATACATTAGACAAAGCAAAAATCACAAAAAGAACTGCAAAAATGATTGAGAAGTTCTGTCTTCAATATAACTTACAAGATAAAGTTATGTTTAAACATCAAAAGATGGCTTTAGGTGTTGGAGAAAAAGAAGTCGAATTTATCAAAAATAGATATAACGAATTTAAAGAAGTTTTTCCATATTTAGAATTGTGGGATAAGGAAAAATTAAAAGAATTAGAACCTTTATTAGTTTATGCTGATAAAGATAGAAAAGTAGAAAGACCAGAACCAATTATTGCTATGGGTGCAAATGACCAATATACAACTGTTGAATATGGATTAATGACAGAAGAATTAGCAAAAGCTGGGCAAAAAGCTGATCCTGAAAAAATTACTGACATATATTATAACTCTGAAGTTGAATTTATTGAAAAAATTGGTGATAAATTTAAAGTTAGTACAATAGGTGGTTCAGTCTATACAGCAGACTTTGTTGTAGTTAATGCAGGAGCCCATTCATTGTTTTTAGCTCATAAAATGGGATATGGGCAAGATATGGGTTCTTTATCAATGGCAGGAAGCTTTTACCTTACAAATGATAAATTCTTAAATGGTAAAGTTTATATGGTACAAAATCCAAAATTACCATTTGCAGCATTACATGGTGATCCTGATATTTTATGTGATGGTAAAACTAGATTTGGACCAACAGCACTTGCACTATTAGTACTTGAAAGATATAAAGGTTTAAAATCTTTCTTCCAATGTCTAAAAACTATGAACTTCGATGGAAGTATTATGAAAATCATGTGGGACTTAATTAAAGATAGTGAAATTAGAAACTATGTATTTAAAAACTTCTTATTTGAAGTACCAGGAATCAATAAAGGTCTTTTTGTAAAAGATGCAAGAAAAATTGTTCCTTCATTAACTAAAGATGATTTAGAGTATGCAAAAGGATTTGGAGGAGTTAGACCTCAAGTTTTAAATAAAACAGAGAAAAAACTTATGTTAGGTGAAGCATCAATAAATCCAGGTAATGGAATTATTTTTAATATGACTCCAAGCCCAGGTGCAACTTCATGTTTAGGAAATGCAGAAAGAGATATAAGATATATTGTTGATTATTTAGGCCTAGAATTTGACGAAAAACAATTTTTAGCAGATTTAACTGAATAATATTAATAATAAAGTTATTTAAAAGGGTATGGGAGCTTCTCATACCCTTTTTTTTATATTAAAGGAATAACATGTTTAATGAGATATTTAATGAACAAGATATGATTGATATGCAAAACTTATTACTTAAACATAATAAGAGTATTACTTGTGCTGAATCTTGTACAGGAGGATTAGTTGCTTCACTTATAACTAAGATATCTGGATCTTCAAATATTTTTAATGGAAGTATAGTTTCATATTCAAATAAAATAAAAAATCAAGAACTAAATGTACAAAATAAAACCTTAGAAAAATTTGGAGCAGTTTCCAAAGAAACAGTTAAGGAAATGTTAAGTGGAGTAATAAAAAAATTTGATGCAAATTATGCAATAGCAATTTCTGGAGTTGCAGGACCTAATGGCGGTACAAAAACTAAGCCTGTAGGTCATGTAATCATCGGAATAATGGGAGATGACGGTTATCAGGAAATAGATATATTTCAATTTTTTGGTAACAGAGAAGAAGTACAATTTCAAGCTGCAAAAAGTTCATTATTTAAAATTTCAAAATTTTTGCAAAAAACCCTTGACAAATAAAAAATTTTTTCTTATAATTCCACTCCATTTTAATTAAGACGACCCGTTAGCTCAGTTGGTAGAGCATCTCACTTTTAATGAGGGGGCCAATGGTTCGAATCCATTACGGGTCACCATTAATTAAAATGATTTATTTTCATGTTTATTTTTAATACACATTATTTCGATTGGCCCCTTCATCTAGCGGTTAGGATCTTGGATTTTCATTCCAATCACAGGAGTTCGAGTCTCCTAGGGGTCACCAATCGGTCGATTAGCTCAGTTGGTAGAGCGCTACCCTTACAAGGTAGATGTCATAAGTTCGAGTCTTATATCGACCACCATTTTAAGTGTTATAAATTAGTGCGGCTGTAGTTTAGTTGGTTAGAACGCCTGCCTGTCACGCAGGAGGTCGAGGGTTCGAGTCCCTTCAGCCGCGCCACTATTTATGACCCGTTAGCTCAGTTGGTAGAGCATCTCACTTTTAATGAGGGGGCCAATGGTTCGAATCCATTACGGGTCACCACTTTTAAAAGTAAACTTTTCAAATATTTCGATTGGCCCCTTCATCTAGCGGTTAGGATCTTGGATTTTCATTCCAATCACAGGAGTTCGAGTCTCCTAGGGGTCACCAATCGGTCGATTAGCTCAGTTGGTAGAGCGCTACCCTTACAAGGTAGATGTCATAAGTTCGAGTCTTATATCGACCACCATTTTAAGTGTTATAAATTAGTGCGGCTGTAGTTTAGTTGGTTAGAACGCCTGCCTGTCACGCAGGAGGTCGAGGGTTCGAGTCCCTTCAGCCGCGCCACTATTTATGACCCGTTAGCTCAGTTGGTAGAGCATCTCACTTTTAATGAGGGGGCCAATGGTTCGAATCCATTACGGGTCACCACTTTTAAAAGTAAACTTTTCAAATATTTCGATTGGCCCCTTCATCTAGCGGTTAGGATCTTGGATTTTCATTCCAATCACAGGAGTTCGAGTCTCCTAGGGGTCACCAATCGGTCGATTAGCTCAGTTGGTAGAGCGCTACCCTTACAAGGTAGATGTCATAAGTTCGAGTCTTATATCGACCACCATTTTTTTTAAAATAATAGTGCGGCTGTAGTTTAGTTGGTTAGAACGCCTGCCTGTCACGCAGGAGGTCGAGGGTTCGAGTCCCTTCAGCCGCGCCACTATTAAAATCTCACATAATCATTTTATCATCTAAAATTTGATATCCTCTTTTATCTCAAATAGGACAAAATATGATTAAAGCAAAATCTCTTTATCACTTAATTCTTTACAGTATTATTTTTATAATTATTCTAATATCTTTTTTTACTTTTATAATAATAGAAAATGCATTTGATGACTTTCAAGAAAAAATAGAAATAATAAAAACTGATTATGCAAATAAACAAAAATATAAAATGAAAAATGAAATAGAAAATGTAATTAATTTTATAGACTTTTACGACAAAAAATATAAAAATGCAAAATCTCAAAAAGAACTTCAAAAAGATATTTTAGAAGCAATTGAAAATATGAGAGATAAAAATAAAAAAGACAATTACTTATTTATTTATAATTATTCTGGAACAGCAATTTACAATCCTGCATCAAAACAATTAGTTGGAAAAAACCTTCTTAATTATACTGATAAAACAGGCAAAAAATTAGTTAAAGAACTTATCAATGTTTCAAAAGATAATTCAGGAGGATATGTTGAATATTTATGGATTAAACATAAAGACAAAAAGGAAGTAAAAAAGATTTCGTTTGCCTTGTCTTATGAACCATGGAACTGGACAGTAGGAACTGGTGTATATTTAACTGACTTGGATAAAATAGTTGCTCAGAAGCAATTTGAATACGATGAAAAAATTTCAAACTATACCCTTCAAATATTGTCTTTAACAATAATGTTAGTTTTATATTCTATTTTTATATATAAAAATGCAACTATTCTTATAGTAAATGATGTTAAAGCTATTGGAAAATACTTTAAAGATTCTCAAAATAATGATAATCCTATAAATCAAAATAAAATCATTTTTGGTGAGTTTAAAATTATTGCTAACTATGCCTATGATGCAATGCATAGTATTAAAGGCAAAAACAATATGTTAAGTGATTTAAATACTCACTTAGAAACAACTGTTACAAAACAAACAAAGCAACTAACTCAATTAATTGAAAAACAGAAAAAGTTTATTAAAAACTCTGTTCATGAAATAAATACACCTTTATCTATTATTCAAACAAATCTTGATTTATATAAAATGAGTAATCCAACTAACAAATACATAAGAAACATAGAAAGTGGAGCAAAAACTATCCAATATATTTTTGATGATTTGTCTTTTATGATAAAAAAAGATAGGGTAAACTATGAAAAAGAATTTTTTAATTTTTCAGAATACTTAAAAAATAGATTAGACTTCTTTGATGATATTTGTACTTCAAATTCACTATTTTTTGTCACAAATATTCAAGATCCTATTTTTATAAATTTTAATAAAACACTATTACAAAGAATACTAGATAATAATATTTCCAATGCAATAAAATACTCTTTTAAAGACTCCCCTATTTATATTAAATTGCTAAAAGATGACTTAGGAATAATTTTTGAAGTTAAAACAATTTCAAAAAGAATAGAAAATACTGAAAAAATATTTAATGATTTCTATAGGGAAAATGATGCTAGAGGTGGCTTTGGATTGGGTCTTAGAATCGTAAAAGAAATTTGTGATAAGAATAAGGTTATAATTAACTTAGATTCAACAAATGAGAATACAAAATTTACATATAGGTTTACAACAAATGAAAATACTACTTCTTGAAGATGAAATGATGTTAAACAATGCCATAAGTGAATACTTATCTAATATTGGACATAGAGTCACTAGTTTTACTGATGGTCAAGATGTTTTAGACAATGTAGATACATCTTATGATTTATTGATATTAGATGTAAATGTCCCTACTATAAATGGTTTTGATATTTTAGATACATTAAATAAAAAAAATACATTTGTACCTACAATATTCATTACTGCACTTATAGATATAGAAGACATAACAAAAGCATACAAACTTGGGTGTAGAGAGTATATAAAAAAACCTTTTCACTTAGAGGAGCTTGGTATTAAAATTAATCAAATTTTGAAAAAAGACAAACAAACTACTTCTCATATAAAATTTTCTGAAAACTATTCATATTCAAAAACTGATAAAATTTTATATTTTAATAATGAAGCTCAAAATTTAACTAAAAAACAATTAGAAATAATCCATATACTTGCACTTAATATAAATATGATTGTAGATTTTGAAAGATTTAGAGTTGATGTTTGGGATGCAGAAGATATAGATAATCCTACAATTAGAGCAGAAATTTCAAGATTAAAAAAAGCACTAAAAGAAGACTTTATTAAAAATATTAGAGGACTTGGATATAAAGTAGAAAGATACTATTCATCATAAAGTACCTTTATTTGGTACTTTATGATCCTATTTACATAAAGTTTACATAAATTTCAAAATTTCTTCAGAAAATCATTCGATTGCTACCCTTTTGCTATTTACCCTTATTACAATTACATTGTTAATTATTAAAAGAGAAACTTTTTCTTTTGATAAATTCAAAAAAGGAGAACCTATGAGTCCAGAAAAAGCTCAGGCTTATTGGAAAGAGAATATTTCAACAATCTTTAAACTTCTTATAGTTTGGTTTGTTGTTTCTTACGGATGTGGTATTATATTCATTAATGAATTAAATGCTATAGAAATCAGTGGTGTTAAACTTGGATTTTGGTTTGCACAACAAGGTGCAATATATGTGTTTGTTGTTCTTATTTTCGTTTATGTTAAATTAATGAGTAGCATTGACGAAAAATATGGCGTTCACGAATAGGAGAAATAGAGTATGGAATTACAATCATTAATTTATCTATTCGTAGGTATCTCATTCGCAATTTATATTGGTATTGCTCTTTGGGCAAAAGCTGGTTCTACTAAGGATTTCTATGTAGCTGGTGGGGGGGTTCACCCAGTTGCAAATGGTATGGCAACAGCAGCAGATTGGATGTCAGCGGCATCTTTTATTTCGCTTGCAGGTATCATATCGTTCAAAGGTTCTGATGGAAGTGCTTACTTAATGGGTTGGACAGGGGGATATGTTCTACTTGCTATGTTACTTGCTCCATATTTAAGAAAATTTGGTAAATTTACTGTTCCTGACTTCGTTGGTGACAGATATTATTCAGATACAGCAAGATTAGTTGCTGTTATTGGTGTTATTTTCGTTTCGTTCACATATGTTGCTGGACAAATGAGAGGTGTTGGTATCGTTTTCTCAAGATTCTTACAAGTTGATGTTAATACTGGGGTGCTTATTGGTATGGGTATTGTATTCTTCTATTCTGTTCTTGGGGGTATGAAAGGTATCACATATACACAAGTTGCTCAATATGTTGTTATGATTTTTGCATATATGATTCCTGCAATTTTCTTATCGTTACAAGTAACTGATACATTTTTACCACAATTAGGTATTTTTAATACTACAACATTTGCATTTGATGATGGTGTTAGAGTTATTCCAGAAGGTACATATTTACTACATGCATTAGACACTGCAGTTACTGACTTAGGCTTTAAAGCATATACTGAATCAGGTAACTTAAAAAATGTATTTATGTTAACTACTGCTCTTATGTTAGGAACAGCTGGTTTACCACACGTTATCGTTAGATTCTTTACAGTACCAACTGTTAAAGATGCTAGAGTATCTGCTGGTTGGGCATTAGTATTTATTGCGATTATGTATACAACGATTTCTTCAGTTGCTGCATTCTCAAGAGTTAACTTAATTAAAAATGTTCAAAATGTTGAATATAAAGCTTTCGTTAATGGTGAGATTGAAGGTAATAATGGTAAATGGTTTAAAACATGGGAACATGGTGGATTATTAGCATGGACAGATAGAAATGGTGATGGTAAAATTCAATATGCTCCGGATGCTGCATTTAAAGGTAAACCTGCATTCGATGGTACTAAAACTGGAGAATATGGGGAAAGAATAACTACAAATGCTGTTCCTGCTGCAAATAGTGGGAAAATAGAAAATGAGTTATATGTTGATAGAGATATCATGGTTCTTGCTAATCCTGAAATTGCTAACTTACCTAATTGGGTAATTGCATTCATTGCTGCTGGGGGTCTTGCTGCTGCATTATCAACTGCTGCTGGTTTATTACTTGTAATTGCTTCTGCAATTTCTCATGACTTAATGGGGCAAGTTATTTTCAAAGATAAAGATACTGGTAAATCAACATTAAATGAAAAAACTGAGTTAATGTGGGCTAGAATCTCTGCGGTAGTTGCAATTTGTATTGCTGGTTACTTAGGGATTCACCCTCCAGGATTTGTTGCACAAGTTGTTGCATTTGCATTTGGACTTGCTGCTGCTGCATTCTTCCCTACAATTATTCTTGGGGTATTTGATAAGAGAATGAATAAAGAAGGTGCTATTGCTGGTATTTTAACTGGTCTTATCTTTACTTTTGGATACATTGTTTACTTCGTATTTTTAGGTGGAGATAAAGCAAATTATTTCTTAGGAATTGATCCAACTGGTATTGGAACAATAGGAACAATCTTACACTTAATTGTTGCAATGATTGTATCAAGAATGACTCCTCCACCACCACAAGAGATTCAAGATCTTGTTGAAAGAATTAGAATTCCTTCAGGTGCGGGTGACGCTGTAGATCACTAATCTTAAGATTAGTTACTAAAAAGTATACCTTCGGGTATACTTTTTTTTTACTTTTTTATTTCTACTTTATTTATTAGAAGAGTATAAATAAGAGAGTACAATACTTTAAAAAAGGTTTTAAATGAGTTTAAGAGACCAAGAATCTTTCTTATCAAATATTCATCCCTTTGAAGTTTTAAATGAAGAAGAAATGAAACTTTGTATTAGAAATATGGATATTGCCTATTATCCCAAAGATACAACGATATTAAGTCCTGAAAAAGTTTCGACTCATTTTTTTATCATAATAAAAGGTACTGTTCATGAAATTACAAGTGAAGAGCAATTGGTCATGGATTTTCATCAAGAAGATTCATTTGATGCAAATTCATTAATTTATGGTGAATGTAAAAACAATTTTATAGTGAAAGAAGATTTAATTTGTTATGAATTAGAAAAAAAGACTTTTCTTACTCTAATTGAAAATAATGCTAAGTTTAAAGAGTTTTTCTTAAATAATTTAGTAAGCAAATTACAAAATTTAAAAGAAAAAAAATATACTTCAGAACTATCATCTTTCATGATTGCTAAAGTATCTGATACAGTTACCCACGAACCTTGTATCGTGCAAAGTGGCACAAAACTAATTGATGCAATTGAAAATTCTATAAAATTTAATACTTCAACTATCATTGTTCAAAAAGATGGAAAGTATGGGATTATAACAGACTCATTATTAAAAATGAAAGTTCTATTAGAGGGACGAACATTGACAATTCCAGTAGATGATATTGCGATTTTCCCGCTTTTAACTGTAAATAAAGATGACTATTTATTCGATGCCTTTTCAATACTAATAAAGAAAAATATAAAAAGAGTTGGTGTTGTAGATAATAGTGGAAATATGATAGGCATTTTAGAACAAATTGATGTTTTATCACACTTTGCAAATCATACTTACGTAGTAGATTCAAAAATAAAAAAAGCCTCAAATATAAAAGATTTAAAACAAGCAAGTATTGAGTTAATCAATACAATTACAATTTTAAATGCAAAAGGTGTAAAAGTAAATCATATATCAAATTTAATTGGTCAATTAAATACAAAAGTTTATAAAAAACTATATAGTTTAATTATGCCAAAAGAGTTACTAAACAGTGCTTGTTTGGTTGTTATGGGTAGTGAAGGAAGAAATGAACAAATCATAAAAACTGACCAAGATAATGCTTTAATTATAAAAGATGGAGTTGATGTTGAGCAATATAGACCATATATGGAAGAGATAACAAGAACATTAATAGATTTTGGTTATCCACCTTGTGAAGGTAATATAATGGTTTCTAATCCATTTTGGTGTAAAAGTTTTCAAGCATACACAGATGAAACAAAAAAATGGATTGAAGCACCTGATATGCAAAATTATATGGATTTAGCAATATTTTTTGACTCTTTTGCAGTTGCAGGAGATAAAGAGTTATTAATCAAATTAAAAGATGATTTATTTAATAAACTACATGACAAAGATGTCTTTATGGCATACTTTGCAAAAGCAACTCTAGCCTTTGATACACCAAATATTATTGCAAATTTTATGACAAAAACTCACTATATTGATATAAAAAAAACAGGTATTTTTCCAATTGTACAAGGAGTAAGAAGTCTTGCACTAAGAGAAAGAATTAGAGAAACAACAACAGTAAAAAGAATCAAAATTTTAGAGAGAAAAAAAGTTTTAGAATCAAGTATGGCAAATGAGTTATTGGAAGCATTTGATGTACTTTGTACCTTAAGATTAAAATCACAACTTTTAAAACTTCAAGAAAATAAAAAAATAAATAATGAAATAGATACTCATTCTTTGGGAAAAATAGAAAGGGATTTATTAAAAGATAGTTTTAAAATTGTAATTGACTTCAAGAAATTCATTACATATACATTTAGAATAGATAAGATTTCATAATGTTCAGAAACTTTTTTAGAAATCTGCAAAAGAAAAAACTCATAAAAAAAGAGTTTGAATATCTTTTTGATGAAGAACCAAAAAATGAATATGTTTGCTTAGATTGTGAAACCACAGGTCTAAATCCCAAAAAAGATGAAATTTTATCTATTGGTGCAGTTATTATTAAAGAAAATAAAGTGCTAATGAGCAAAACATTTAACATATATGTAAAACCATCTGATAAAATATCTACGCAATCAATTCTTATTCATAGAATAAGACCAATAGATTTAGAAAATGCAATTGAACCAGAAGAAGCTATTTATGAACTTATTAAATTCATAGGTTCTAGAGTTATTGTTGGATATTACATAAAATTTGATATGGCAATTATTTCAAAATACACAAAAAAATATATTGGAATAAAACTTCCAAACTCATCAATTGAAGTATCTTCTATGTATTATAAAACTAAAAAAAGAAGAAGTGACTATGAATTTGTTGATTTAAAATTTGACACAATAATGAAAGAACTAGATATACCACTATTAGGAAAACATGATGCTCTAAATGATGCAATAATGACTTCTATGATTTTTCTAAAACTAAAAGGCTTACCAGCTGCCAAATCAACATTTTATACTTAACAAACAAATTTAAATAATAACTTAATAAGTATTTCCAAAAAATACTACTATAATCTTTACCTTAAATTATAACGAAGGGATTTATATATGTTAGTACTTGTATTAAATGCGGGGAGTTCTTCTTTAAAATATCAACTAGTGGATACGAAAACAGGGGAAGCAATAGCTAGTGGATTGGTTGAAAGAATTGGAATTGATGGAATACTTAAACATGAAGTTGGTGTAAATAAGAAATTAACTTTTGAAATAGAGATGCCAACACATAAAGAAGCAATAGAACTTGTTTTAAAAACATTAACTATTTATGAAACAAAAGTTATTGATTCTGTTGATGAAATTGATGCTATTGGGCACAGAGTTGTTCATGGTGGGGAGCACTTTAAATCATCAGTAATAATCACAGAAAAAGTAATAAAACAAATTGAAGAGCTAATACCTTTAGCACCTTTACATAATCCTGCTCATATTTTAGGCATGAGAATTTGTCAAGAATTAATACCAGGAAAACCAAATGTTGCTGTATTTGATACAGCATTTCATCAAACAATGCCACCTGAAAACTATTTATATGCTGTTCCACATGAAGATTATACAAAATTTAAATTAAGAAAATATGGCTTTCATGGGACAAGTCACAGTTATGTTTCAAAAGAAGCAATAAAACTTTTAGGAAACAAAAAAGATACTAGAATTATTGTTTGTCATTTAGGAAATGGCTCTTCACTTTGTGCAGTTAAAGATGGAAAATCATTATCTACAACTATGGGATTAACTCCACTAGAAGGTTTAATTATGGGAACTAGATGTGGAGATATTGACGCTGGTGTTATTCCATATTTAATGGGAAAAAAGAATATGGATCCACATCAAATAATTGATTATCTAAATAAAAAATCTGGTATTTTAGGACTATCTGGTATCAGTTCTGATTTAAGAGAGGTAATAAAAGCTGCCAATGATGGAGATAAAAGAGCAAAAGTTACAATCACAATGTTATGTAATAAAATTAAAAGATTTATCTGTTCTTATGCAGGATTAATGGGTGGAGTTGATGCTATTTGTTTTACAGCTGGTATTGGTGAAAATTCAGATTTAATAAGAGAAAATGCCTGTTCTGATTTGGACTTTATGGGTATAGTACTAGATAAAGAAAAAAATAAAATTAGATCAAAAGAAAATAGAGAAATAAGTGCAGAAGATTCGAATACAAGAATATTTGTAATTCCTACAAATGAAGAACTAGTAATAGCACAAGATACATATAAGCTAGTAAAGGGTAACTAACCCTTTACTTCGAAACTCTTAGGAGTTTGATTATAATACTTTTTATAAGCTCTAAAAAATGAGCTAGACTCTTTATATCCTAATAAAATAGCGATACTTCCAAAATCCATTTTTGTATTTTTTATATAATGATTTGCTAATTGCATCTTAACACTTAACAGTGCATCTCTAAATTTTTTATTTTCAGCTTTTAAGTTATATTGTAGTGTTCTAATACTAACGTGTAGTCTATTTGCTATAAGTTCTATGCTTATTTCATTTTCTCCAATATTCTTTAAAATTTCCCTTTTTACTTTTGAATAACAAGTACTTATTTGCATAGTTTCAAGTATATTATTTGCTTGTGATTCAAAATGTTCTAGCATTACTGGGTTTGAATTATTTATTTCAATATTTAATTTATCCATTTTAAATAAAATTGCATTTTCACTTTTATTAAAAATAATATTTTCACCAAATATATCTTTATATTTTTCAATATTTTCCAAACTACCTATAGAAAAGCTTGTTAAATCAGGAGTAATTTTATAACCAATTATTTGATTTAAAATTGCCATTATTGCACTTAAGTGAACTTCAGCATGAAAATTTGGTACTGGTATCATTGGATTTTCATTTATATATATAAGCATTTTATAATATTGTTCATCTTTTATTAAATGAAACTTTATAAATCCACTAATAATTTTTTGGTAATAATCAAACTTTTCAATCACTTCTTTTAGGTTTTTGGCATTTAGTAATAAATAGCCTAAAATTCCTAAAGAGTGATAAGTAATAGAACTACCTATTTTTAAAGACAAAGTATAATCACCACTTTTTTTCATACAATAATTGAAAATATCAGATAACTTTGAACTATCTATTTTAATATCTTCTTTTAGTAAAACATTTTTTGATAAATTAACTTGATTTAACATTTCATCAATTGAAATCAAAGTACTTTTTTCTAGTGCTTTGAGTATATAGTGAAATGTAATAGAAGAAACCTGTGCCATGCAACTCCATTTTCGTAAAATGTCAATATTTTTTCATTTCATAGCATATCAAATAATATATTAAACTGTATAATTTTTAAACAACATCTAGGAGAAAAAATGTCTAATTTTGAAATAAGAGTAAACGAAAGCTATGAAAGCTTCAAAAATATTGATTGTTTTGAAAATGCTTGTGTAGTTATTGACAATATGTTAAGGGTTCTTGAAAATCCAAAAAATATGAATATTTATTGGAAAAAAATTGTGCCAATGATTCCTAAAGCATATTATGATAGGGATCCAAAATCTGACACAAAAGAAGAACTTTTGTATTTAGTTTGTTCTAATAGTTTTTATTTAGATGAACTTTTTGAAAAAGCAGAAGATGAACAAGCAATTAATGCATTAAATAAATGTGAACAAGAGTGTTGTTAATAATACACTCTTGAAACACAACTACTAACAAAATAAATCTTTTTCAACTACTTTTTTATTACTTTTCTTCCCATATTTTTATTTTAAATCAAAATATGTACAAATTATGTATCTTTTGGTAATACATTTCATAAAATTATTATGTACTTTTTAGATTATACATACTTGCTATATTAATGCTATCTTAGTAAAATATAATCTAAATACAAATTAAGCAGAAAGGGTTAATTCTATGGGTCTAATTGACAGTATTAAATCAAAAGCCAAAGAGCAATTAAGAACTATCGTTCTTCCAGAATCTGAAGATGAAAGAGTTCTAAAAGCAACACAGCAAGTTTTAAAAGATAAAACTGCTAATGTTATTTTAATTGGAAATGAGGATAAAATCAAAGCTGATGCAAAAGCATGTGGAGCAAATATTGACGGAGCTTCAATAATAAATCCAAAATCTTTTAACAATTTAGATAAATATGTAGATGAATTAGTTCTATTAAGAAAATCTAAGGGCTTAACTAAAGAAGAAGCAAGAGAAATCATGACAACTGAACCTAGATTTTTTGGTTGTATGATGGTAAGACTTGGAGATGCTGATGGTTTAGTTGCAGGTTCAAATTCTCCTACAGCAGATGTTTTAAGAGCTGCAATTCAAGTTATTAAAACAGCACCTGGAATAAACACTGTTTCTTCTACATTTATAATGGAAACTGCCGATGGAAAGTTCGGAGATGATGGTTTAATTTTATTTGCAGATTGTGCTGTAAACCCAGAGCCAAATGCTGAACAACTAGCAGATATTGCAAGTGCAACAGCAGCAACTGCAAAAAGTGTTGTTGGATTAGAACCAAGAGTTGCAATGTTGTCTTTTTCTACAAAAGGAAGTGCAAAACATCCTTTAGTTGATAAAGTTCAATTTGCATGTGATATTTTAGAAGAGAGAAATGTTGACTTCTCTTTTGATGGTGAAATGCAAGCAGATGCTGCGATAATTGAAGCGGTGGGGGCTTCAAAAGCACCAGGATCAAAAGTAGCAGGAAAAGCTAATGTTTTAGTATTCCCTGATTTACAATCTGGAAATATAGGATATAAACTAGTACAAAGATTTGCAGGGGCTGCAGCACATGGACCTATTGTTCAAGGTCTAAACAAACCAGTAAATGACCTATCAAGAGGTTGTTCAGTGGAAGATATATCAAATTTAGTAGCTATTACAGCAACTCAAGTAGTAAAATAATTAACAATCAAACAAAGGAGTTTTATTTATGTTAGTATTCATCTTAAACGCAGGAAGTTCATCATTAAAGTATCAATTAATGAATCCAATTATAAAAAAGGTTTTTGCATCAGGTATTTGTGAAAGAATAGGAATTGATGGGGTTTTAAAACATGAGTATGGGGATGACAAAGAGTTAAAACTTGAAATTTCAATGCCAACACATAAAGAGGCTATTGAAGCTGTTTTATCAACTTTAACTTCGGGGGAAGGTAAAGTTATTGATTCAATCAATGATATTGAAGCAATAGGACATAGAGCAGTACATGGTGGAGAAGAATTCTCAGCTTCAATTTTAGTAAATGATAGAGTAATTGAGACAATGAAAAAACTTATTCCTCTTGCGCCATTACACAATCCTGCAAATATTTTAGGTATGGAGATTTGTCAAGAACTTATGCCTGGTAAACCAAATGTTGCAGTATTTGATACAGCATTCCACCAAACAATGCCAGATTATGCGTATATGTATGCACTTCCATATGATCAATATACTAAACATGGTATTAGAAAATATGGTTTCCATGGAACTAGTCACTTCTTTGTATCAAATGAAGCTAGACAAATGTTGGATAGAAAGCATAATACTAGAATCATCGTATGTCACTTAGGAAATGGCTCTTCTGTTTCTGCTGTTCATGATGGTAAGTGTATTGATACTTCTATGGGGCTTACTCCTGTTCAAGGTCTTATGATGGGTACAAGATCTGGAGATGTTGGTGCTGGGGCTTTACAATTTATGATGCATCAAGAAAATATGACAATAGAAGAAGCACTAGATATTATGAACAAAAAATCAGGTATTTTAGGGATTTCTGGAAAATCATCAGATCTTAGAGAAGTACTTGAAGGTATGCAAAATGGTGACGAAAGATGTAGATTAGCTGTTGATATGGTTGCATATAATATTAAAAAATATGTAGGTTCATATGTTGCAGCACTTGATGGAGTTGATGCATTATGTTTCACTGGTGGTATTGGTGAAAATGCAGCGCTAATCAGAGAAAAAGTTTGTGCAGGTCTTGATGCTATGGGATTAGTTTTAGACCCTGTTAAAAACAACAAAAGATCAAAAACAGCTAGAGATATAGCAACAAATGGTTCAGCCTCAAGAATCTTTGTAATTCCTACAAATGAAGAGTATGTAATAGCAAATGATACATTTAAAGTAGTTACTGAATCTAGATAATAATTTAGAGTTAAAATAAAAAGGTAAGAATATAAATTCTTACCTTTTTTTATGTCTTAAAATTTAATACTAAAAACAAATTTAGAATTTAAATTACAAAGAAAATTAAGGCAAAGAGATGAATTTAGGAAGGAGCATACAAAGAGTATGTGACTGAGTAAATTTAACTCTTTAACGAAGATTTTCAAAGTAAGTTAAAGAGCTAAATTTGTTTTTTTAATAGGCTTTTAAACCGTCATTGAATCTCAATGAAAAGTTTGTCACAGTTTCACTAACTATTCTATCAATGAATTTATCAAATTTATCTTGTTTATTCCAAACAGGATTTCTAACTTTTGATATTTTATAAAGTTCATTTTTAGCAATACTAATAGTTCCAACCTCATCAATTAGCCCTACTTTCTTAGCTTGTCTTGCTGTAAAAATATGTGCATTTGCATATTTTTCATTATCTTGTTTTTTTAGTTTTCTAGCATTTGCAACATCTGTTATAAACATATCATAAGTATCTGATATAACTGATTCTAATTCCTCTTTTTCATTTTCATTCCATTCTCTTGAGAAAGTACCAGCTTCTTTATATTTTCCAGCTTTGATAGTTTGAGTAGAAACACCAATTTTATTCATTAGTTCTTCAACATTTGCACCTTGGAATATAACTCCAATAGATCCAACCATACTTCCAGGATTTGCAATAATTTTATTCGCCCAAATAGATGCATAATAACTTCCACTAGCCATCACACCACTTGCATAAGCAACTACTGGTTTCACTGCTCTTAGCTCTTTTATTGCATAAGCTAACTCAACAGAAGGAGCTACTGAGCCACCAGGAGAATTAACTACTAATAAAACCCCTTTTATGTTTGGATTTGTTTTAGCTTTATTTATTTCATCTAAAACTTTATCAACATTTAAAATTGGACCAGCTAATTCTATTTTTTGTAAGTTTGTATTATCTTCAACTGAACTTAATCCCGAAGTACTATTTGAACTTACAATAAAATAAATAATAGTTAAAAATACTATTGTTTTAAAATATTTTGTTATAAAATCTAAAATAGCAATTATTGGTGTAAAAATCGTCTTAAAAAAATTAAACATGTTTTTCTCCATTTATATAGACATCTTGTACTTCTTTTGTATGTAAAATAACTTGTGTACAAAGTTCTTTTTCATTTTTAACTTCATCTGGAAGTTTGCATACAATTATATCTGCATCACTGCCCTGTTTTATTCTACCTTTATTTAGTCCTAAAGCTTTTGCACCATTTAGAGTTGCAGCTTTTATTAAATCAGCTGATAGTTCATTTATATTTAAATTTGTATGTATCATAAGAGCATTTCTAAGTTCATCAAACATTTGTAAAGAGTTATTTGAACTAAGTCCATCAGTTCCAATAGAATAATTTATTCCATCTAAACTTTCTATTTTAAGTCTTTTGTTATTCAAAACTCTATTTGAGGTGGGGCAGTGATTAATCACAGCACCTAGTTCTTTAATTTTTGCTAAATCATCATTGCTAGCTTCCACACAATGCGTAAAAGATAAATTTTTTATGCCAGAAAATTGTCGTAAAAATTCCATAGGTTTTGTTGCACTTTTTTCTTGTCCTAAAAAGTTTTTAAAAAACTCTAAAAAACTTCCTTCATCTTTATGTAACCAATCAAACTCTTCAACTGATTCTAAAAAATGTGCACTAACACATAAATTCTCTTCTCTTGCAAGTCTTAAAGCTTCTCTAACTAAAAAAGGATGTACAGAATAAGGTGAATGTATAGCAATAGCTGGTATAAAATTTTCGGAACTATTTTTTTTAACACTTTCTAATCTAGCTTTAAAATCAGAAAAAAGTGTATCAATCATATCTGCTTTACTTCCAATTACCTCAGAAAATAAAACAGTATTTATTGGCGATTTTTTACAAGCTTCTATTTCAAAACCATATGAACTAATAGCACCTATTGTAGTAGTTCCACCTTTTAGCATCTCTTCAAGTTTTGTGTTTATAAGTTTTGTATTACTTTTTTCTATCAAAGCTTCTCTATTTATAATAACAGAGTTTAACCATGACATGAAGTTTCCGTAAGATAAACTTGTGCTATTTGAAGAGAATTCTAAATGAATATGTGAGTTAATAAGACCTGGCATTAAAACTGTATTATCACCTAAGTCTTCTACTTCTAAATCTTTATATTTAGCTTTTAAAGACTCTATTTCTCCAAAATCTTTAATTTTTTTGTCGAATAAAATAGCACCATCTTTTATGATAGTGCTATTTTCATCGACACATATAAGCCAAGAAGCTTTTAATATTTTCATACTTACGCTTTAGCAGCCACTTGTTCTGCTCTTGCTTTTTCCATAGCTTTTACTTCACTAATAATTTGACCTAATGAAATAAGTGCTAAGTGATAACCAAATGGTCCAAACCCAGCTATAACACCTGTGCTACTAGCAGCAGTAATTGACTTTTGTCTAAACTCTTCTCTTTTATATATATTTGAAATATGTACTTCAACTGTTGGTAAATTTACAGCTGATAGAGCATCTCTAATAGCAATTGAAGTATGAGTATAAGCTGCTGGATTTATAATAATACCATCAAACTCACCTAAACACTCTTGAATTTTATCTACGATTTCACCTTCTAAGTTTGATTGAAAAAATTCTAATTCTATTCCATTTTGAGAAGCTTGATCTTTCATACCTTGATGAATTTGGTCTAAAGTCATAGGTCCATATATGTGTTGTTCTCTTACACCTAGCATATTTATGTTTGGACCTTGAATTACCGCAATTTTCATATTATTTTTCCTTGTGTAAAATTTAGCTATGATTATATTCAAATTATAGTTAAGGCTAAATAAGTGAGCAATTATATACTAACAAATGAAAATGCAATTTATTATGAATGCAACTACTCTTGTGATAATGTGATTTTTATAAAACTAGGAAATGAATCTTTTTTTATCACAGATGCAAGATATACAATAGAAGCAAAAGAGAAAGTTAAAAATACAGAAGTAATAGAAAGTAGTGACTTAATAAAAAGTGCACAAGAGATATTAACAAAAGAGAAGATAAAAGAGATAATCTTTGATGGCAATGATTTTACATATAATAAATTTAACAAATTAACAGAAAATTTAAAAGTAAACTTTACAAACCAAGTAAATTTTTCACATCTAAAAAGAGTCATTAAAACAGATGATGAAATTGCTATTTTAAAAAAAGCTGCCAAAATTGGAAGAAATGGTTTTGAAAGACTTGCAAAATATATCAATAAAAATGGTCTAAATAAAAAAGAGACCTTGATTCATTTTAAAGCAGTGGAAGCATATAAAAATATGGGAAAATATGATTTAAGTTTTGATCCAATCATTGCCATAAATGAAAATGCAGCAAAACCACATGCACTTCCTACAAATAAAAAATTACAAAAAAATGATTTACTTTTGGTAGATGCGGGTGTGAAATACAAAAGATATTGTTCAGATAGAACTTGTACAGCATCTTTTGGTGGTGAATTAAATTTTTCAAGAAAACAAAAATTCAAATCAAAAAAACAACAAAAAATCTATGACTTAGTCTATAAAGCTCAACTGAATGCAATAGAAAATGCAAAAGTTGGAATGAAGGCAAAAGATATAGACAACTTAACAAGAAGTGTCATTGAAAAAGCTGGTTTTGGAAAATATTTTATTCATAGCACTGGACATGGAGTAGGACTTGATATTCATGAACATCCATATATCAATTCAAAATCTGATGTTATTATTGAAGATAATATGGTTTTTACAATTGAACCTGGTATTTACCTTCCAAATGAATTTGGAGTAAGAATCGAAGATACAATTGTAATGAAAAATGGAAAAGCTGTAATATTATAACTTAGTAAATTACGCAAGATAGTTCTAGCTTATTTTACACATAAAATAGGCTATTTCTTGAGTATTTTACTAAAGATTATTTAAGGAAATTATGAAAAAAACTATAAATAAAGATTTGACACTTTTTTTTACTGCAAATTATCCTAGATTTATAAAAAAAAATTCCAATAAAAGATACTTAATAACCATAGGTATTGGGGGAAATATAGGAAATACAAAACAATTATTTGATAAGTTATTTTTATGTTTATTAAAAGATTCTAGATTTGATTTATTAGAGACTTCTCCCCTACTTTTAAATCCTCCTTTTGGTTATTTGCATCAAAATTATTTTTTAAATGGTATAATTCGACTTAAATCAAATCTTTGTGCTAATGATTTACTAAAAGTTATGCAAAGATATGAAAAAAAATTCGGAAGAAAGCGATCCTTTCAAGATGCGCCTAGAACCTTAGATATTGATATAATATTTTTTGATAATAAAAAAATAAATACAGAAAAACTTATTATTCCTCATAAAGACTGGGCAAATAGAGAATCAGTGATTATTCCTTTAAAACATTTTAAATAAAAGAACAACTCGTTGTTCCCTTTAGAATTTGCTTCTTTAAGTGGAATTTACTTCCACTGCTAAAAGAAGTTATTAAATATATGGTTCCCTTAAGAAAGGAACTTTTTTAAGGAAGATAATGAAAAAAAAAGTAGTTGTAGGTATGTCTGGTGGTGTTGACTCTTCAGTTACTGCTTTACTGCTAAAACAACAAGGCTATGAAGTAGTAGGCTTATTTATGCGTAATTGGGAGTATGGAATCGAAGGTAGTCAATGCCCTAATCGTATTGAATTTGAAGATGCTAAAAAAGTGGGTGAACTAATTGGTATTGAAGTAAAAGGTAAAGATTTTGTTGAAGAATACAGAACTAAAGTGTTTGATGTATTTTTAGAAGGTTTAAAAAAAGGTCTTACTCCAAATCCAGATATACTTTGTAATCGTGAAATTAAATTTAATGTATTTTTAAATGAAGCAAAAAAAATGGGTGCAGATATGATTGCAACTGGACACTATGCCAAAATTGCTAAATATAAAGACCACTATGTACTTGACACTCCAAAAGATAATAGTAAAGATCAAACTTATTTTTTACATGCACTATCAAGTGAACAACTATCTCATGCTATGTTTCCTCTTGGAGATTTAACTAAAAAAGAAGTTAGAGAAATAGCTAGAGTTCACAATCTTTCAGTTAGTGATAAAAAAGATAGTACTGGTATATGTTTTATAGGTAATCAAAAATTTGATGAATTTATTACACAACATTTAAAAGCAATTCCAGGTGATATTGTAGATGAAAATGGAAAAGTATTAGGAAGACATAAAGGTCTTATTTGTTACACATTAGGTCAAAGAAAAGGTATTGGTCTTGGTGGTATAAAAGAGACTGAATCAGCTAATCATATCCACAATCCATGGTATGCAGCCAAAAAAAATATGGAAGACAATACATTAACAGTTGTACAAGATACCAACCATCCTTTACTTATGAACCAAAGTGTAGAAGCTAGTCATATGCATTGGGTACTAGATGAAGCACCTAAAATTGGTGATAAATTAATGGCACAAATTCGTTATCGTCAACAAAAGCAAGCTTGTACAGTGACAGAAGCGAATGAGAATAGAGTTCTCGTACAATTTGACAAGCCACAAAGAGCTGTGACTTTAGGACAAAGTCTTGTTTTATATGAGGGGGATTATTGTCTAGGTGGGGGATTTATAAACAATTACTATTAATTAGAAAGACCTAAAAAGGATGGAAATAATGGGAAAAAATGAAATCCTACCTACAGATAAAAAAAAAGTCATGGTAGGAATGAGTGGAGGAATTGACTCATCAGTTACAGCATACATGCTACAAAAAGGGGGTTATGAAGTTGAAGGATGTTATTTAAGACTTCACAACAGAAATGATGGTTATCACGAAAAAAACTTAGGATATATCAAAGATGTAGCTGATTTTTTAGGTATAAAATATCACATTTTAGATTTGGCTGATAAATTTACAGCTGAAGTTTATGATTACTTTGTTGAGTCTTACTTAGAGGGAACTACGCCTAATCCATGTGTTAAATGTAATAAACAAATCAAATTTGGTGCAATGTTAGATTTTGCAAAAGAACATGGAGCAAGCTATCTTGCAACTGGGCACTATGCAAAAACAGATGGTAAGTTTTTTTATGAAGCTGATGATAAAACAAAAGACCAAAGTTATTTTTTATCTCAAGTAAGCAAAGAAGCACTTCCATATATGATGTTTCCACTAAGTACTTATAAAAAAGAAGACATCGTAAAATTTGGTGCTGAACTAGACTCTGCATACAAAAGAATTACAGAAAAAAACGAATCCCAAGAAATCTGTTTTGTTGAAACTGTTTATACTGATGTTGTAAAAAGACATGCAAATATAGATGTACCAGGAAATGTTTTAGATGAAAAAGGTAATGTTGTAGGCGAACATAAAGGTTATGCTCACTACACAATTGGTAAGAGAAGAGGTTTTTCAGTTAATGGTGCACATGAACCTCACTTTGTAACTAAATTAAATCCAAAAGATAATACTATTGTTGTAGGTAAAAAAGAAGCCCTAGAAATAAATAATGTAATAGCAGATAATTTAAACATGTTTGTTGATGATAAAGAGTTTTCTTGTACTGTAAAATTAAGATATAGAACAACTTCAACACCTTGTGAAATAAAAATCGAAGATGATAAAGTAAATATTACATTAAAAGAGCCTGTTTTTGGAGTAGCTACTGGTCAATTAGCAGTATTTTATGATGACCAAAAAGTTATTGGTAGTGCATGGATTAAGGAAACAAATTAATCCGCACTAAGTAATTTTTATGAAGTTTTAGCTATAATCCAAAAAAATTATAAACATAAATCTAAGGAAAATCATGAGAGGATACAGACTATTCACGGGATCAGCTAACCCTGAATTTGCCAAGAAAGTTGCAAAATACTTAAATATCGAAATAAGTCCAGCAAAACTAACAAAATTTAGTGATGGAGAAATTTCTGTAAAAATTACAGAAAGTGTAAGAGGAATGGATGTATTCATTATCCAACCAACATGTGCTCCAACAAATGACAATTTAATGGAATTATTAATTATGGTAGATGCATTAAAAAGATCAAGTGCAAAATCTATTTCTGCTGTTATTCCATATTATGGATATGCAAGACAAGATAGAAAAGCAGCGCCAAGAGTTCCAATTACTGCAAAATTAGTTGCAGACTTATTAGAAGCAGCTGGTATTTCTAGAGTAATTACAATAGATTTACATGCAGCACAAATTCAAGGATTTTTTAATATTCCAGCTGATAACCTTTTTGGTTCAATCATGTTTCTTGATTATATAAAATCAAAGAAATTTGCTAATCCAATTATTGCAAGTCCAGATATTGGTGGAGTAGCACGAGCTAGATCTTATGCAGAAAAGTTAAACTATGATTTAGTAATAGTTGATAAAAGAAGAGAAAAAGCAAATGAATCAGAAGTTATGAATATCATAGGTGATGTAAGTGGTAAAGATATAATTTTAGTAGATGATATGGTAGATACAGCAGGTACTTTAGTAAAAGCAGCTGAAGTATTAAAAGGAAAAGGTGCAAATTCGGTAATGGCATGCTGTACACACGGTGTATTGAGTGGTCCAGCTTATGAAAGACTTGATAAAGGTGATGCTTTAGATGAGTTAGTTGTTTCTGATACAATTCCTTTAAAACAAAAACATGATAAGATTACAGTGTTGACTGCTTCTAATATTATTGGTGAAACAATTAGAAGAATTCACAATAATGAATCAGTTAATAGTATATTTGTGAAATAAATGTTATATTAAAAAGAAGAAGGAGAAAAAATGAAAAAACTATTAATGACAAGTTTAGTATGTTCGTCAGTTTTATTCGCTGCAAATAGTGAATATAAATATGAAGTTACTCCTATGATTTCAGGTGCAATTACAGAAGGTAACTTAGACTTAGATAGAAATTATGCAAATGCAGGTATTTCTTTAGGATTTAATTTAGATGACTCGATGTTTGATCAAATTGAATTAGGAATTCTTAGAACACTTGATGATGTTGATTACAAAAATAGTAATCAAGATACAGCAGTAACAAGAGTTTTTACAAATGTTATTAAAGAGTATAGTTTAAATGCTAAATCATCACTTTATGCCTTAGCTGGTCTTGGTGTTGAAGTTTATGATAATGAACAATTTGGTAATGAAACAGGGCCATTTGCAAATTATGGGTTTGGATATAAATATAAACTAGATAATGACATGGCTATTAAAGCTGATGTAAGACATTTAGTATCATTTGATAATGGTAATAACAATTTACTTTATACAGTTGGATTAGCAATTCCTTTTGGTAAAAAAGCAGCTCCTGCGCCTATCATGAAAGAAGAACCTAAGCCTGTTGTAATTGAAGAACCTAAAAAAGTAGAAGAACCTAAAGTTCTAGATTCAGACAATGATGGTGTTATTGACTCATTAGACCAATGTCCTGATACTATGAGAGGTGCAAATGTTGATAAAAATGGTTGTATTGTTATGCTTGATTTAGAAGTTCATTTCCCAATTGATTCTTCAATCATAGATGAGAAATATAAACATAGAATCAAAGAATTTGCAGAATTCTTAAATAAACATCCAAAATTAAAAGCTACTATTGAAGGTCACACTGACTACACTGGTACTGAAAAATATAATTTATGGTTATCAAAAAGAAGAGCAAATTCTGCATTTGAAGCATTGAAAAAATATGATGTTGATCCTGCTAGATTAAAAACTATTGGATATGGTGAAACAAGACCAAAAGCAACTAATAAAACTAAAGAGGGAAGAGCTCAAAATAGAAGAATTGAAGCTACTGTCTCAAAATAATCACACATGATTTTAGGCTTTTTGCCTAAAATCAATACTTTTTACTCTCTTAACATTATCATTACAATTTTTTAGATATAATCGCGAACATTAATATAAACATAGGATTTATTTTGCAAGCAAATATAAGAAACTTTTCAATTATCGCTCATATTGACCATGGGAAGTCAACTCTAGCTGATAGAATTATACAAGAGTGTGGTTCAGTAGCAGATAGAGATATGTCTGCTCAAATGATGGATACAATGGATATAGAAAAAGAGCGTGGTATTACAATCAAAGCTCAAAGTGTAAGACTAGATTATGTAAAAGATGGTCAACACTATGTTTTAAATCTAATTGACACTCCAGGTCATGTGGACTTTTCATATGAAGTTAGCCGTTCTTTAGCATCATCAGAGGGTGCACTTTTAATTGTAGATTCAACTCAAGGAGTTGAAGCTCAAACTATTGCCAATGTATATATTGCTATGGATAACGATTTAGAACTTCTTCCAGTTGTAAATAAAATCGACCTTCCAAGTGCTGATCCAGATAGAGTTTTAGAAGAAGTTGAAGAGGCTATTGGACTTGATTGTACATATCATAATTTAATTAGTGCAAAAACAGGTCTTGGGGTAAGAGAATTAATTGATTCTATAGTTGATAGAGTTCCTTGTCCAAAAGGTGATGAAGAAGCTCCAACAAAAGCACTTATTTATGATTCATGGTTTGATAACTACCTTGGTGCCTTAGCACTTGTAAGAGTTTATGATGGGAGTATCAAAAAAAATCAAGTATTAAAAATGATGAATACAAAAGTTGAACATCCAGTTCTAAACCTTATGTATCCTCATCCACTAAAAAGACAAAATACAACTGAAATCAAAACAGGTGAAATTGGTATCGTAGTTCTTGGACTTAAAACATTAGATGGTATTGCCGTTGGTGATACTATGACTGATGCTAAAAATCCAACTGCCCAAATCATTGATGGATTTGAGCCTGCAAAACCTTTCGTATTTGCTGGTATTTATCCAATCGAAACTGATAAATTTGAAGATTTAAGAGAGGCTCTTACAAAACTTCAATTAAATGACTCATCTATCTCTTTTGAACCAGAGAGTTCTGCTGCACTAGGAAGTGGATTTAGAGCTGGTTTTCTAGGAATGCTTCACATGGAAGTTATCAAAGAGAGACTTGAAAGAGAGTTTAATCTTGATTTAATAGCAACAGCACCAACAGTTATTTATGAAATTGAAAAAACAAATGGGGAAATGATAGTTATTAGAAATCCTTCTGAACTTCCAGAACCAAGTCAAGTAAAAACGATATTTGAACCATATGTAAAAGCTACAATCTTAGTACCAGATGAGTTTTTAGGAAATGTTATAAAACTTCTAAATGACAAAAGAGGTATCCAAAATAAGATGGACTATATAGGTGCTAGAGTTTTACTTGATTATGATTTACCTATGAATGAGATTGTTATGGATTTTTATGATAAATTAAAATCAACAACAAAAGGTTATGCATCTTTTGATTATGAACCAATAGGTTTTAGACCAGGTGTTTTACAAAAACTTGATATAAAAGTAGCAGGGGAAATTGTTGATGCCTTATCAATCATAGTTCCAGAAAATAAAGCCCTTAGCAAAGGTAGAGAGTTTATCAAAGCCTTAAAAGAGTTAATCCCAAGACAACTATTCGAAGTAGCAATACAAGCGTCTATTGGCTCTAATATCATTGCAAGAGAGACTGTAAAATCTACAGGTAAAAATGTAACTGCAAAATGTTATGGTGGGGATATTACGAGAAAAAGAAAACTACTTGAGAAACAAAAAGCTGGTAAGAAAAGAATGAAAGCTATAGGAAAGGTTAATGTTCCACAAGAAGCCTTTATGGCCGTGTTGAAGATTTAATGATAAAATTCCTTAATACATATCTTACAATAATGTAATTCTTGTCCCCAACGATTTTTTTTTACATGTGTTAAATGATGTTCTTTAGCATTTTTTTTCCAACAAATTGGACAAAGTGGAAACTCATTTTTGTTATTTCAATGAAAAGCATGAATTTTAAAATTTAAAATAGAATTAATATGCATTATCAGTTTCATTATTATTATATTTTGTTATTTAATAATTTTTATGTTATAATATTTCTATTATATAGGAAATCTAATGAAATTATTAATATTATTATTTTATTCTGTACTTTTTATTTCATGTACATCTAATGAAACTACAATCGAAGATTGTACAAAATTAAACAAAAAATATAAAATAGAAAATGTTCTAAATTATAGAACAGGTGAGAGAGTAGATAAAGTATTTTGTATAGATAAAACTAATTAATTTTTAATTAATTTGTAAAAACTTTCATACTAAATTATCAGTAATAAACATCAATCTAAACAAAAGAATCATTAATTAAGTAATAGTAAAAAAGAGGAAGTCCTCTTTTTTACTTATTCATGATGATGATAATCGTCATAAATTATTTTTGAAGTTTTAAATTTCATTTTTTTAAGACTCATAATAGTACTATACTCTTCTTGAGTAATTTTTTCCATTCTTACAGCTGCTTTATAAGTTGGTGTTTTTGTTGTATAGTCCCAACCACCACTTGTTAGCTCATTACATAATCCTTCCCAATAATGAAATGCCATTTGCATAATATTATCTGGAACTACTTCTGTTATTTCTACTAATAGTGCAATATAACCATATCTACTCTCAACTTTTATAAAGTCATGATTTTTAAGATTATATCTTTTTGCTAAATCAGGATGTATTTCTGCTGATGGTCCATGTGAATCACCACCGTATTCAATAACTTTTGATCGTCTTGTCATTGTTCCAACAGTATATTGATATACTTTTCTTGTTGTTAATAATGATATAGGATACATTTCATCTACTTTTTCATCAACAGAACCTATCATACAAGGATAGTTTTCTGGAAGATCAAGTTTTTTTCTTAATTCAGTTTCTGCATCAATCATATTTTCTTTATCATCAACAAATATTACAGGTACAAGATTTGCTTTTGTGTCTTTAGTAAAAAACTTTTTATCCATATATAAACTTGGTGTTCCAGGATGATCTTCAGTTGGACATGGCCATGCAATACCTTCTTTTCCTTGTAGTCTTGCATAACTAATACCACCAAATCTTACAGGATCTGCTTTTCTTACCTCATTCCAAATATCTTCAGGTTTTTCATACTCAAAATCAGTAGCACCAAATCTTTTTGCTAATTCACAAATGATTTCCCAATCTTGTTTAGCCTCACCTTTTGGATCTAATGTTTTATCATTTAGTTGAACTCTTCTTTCAGCATTTAAATAACATCCTTGTTTTTCTCCAACACTAACTGCTGGGAAAACAACATCTGCTTTAAGTGCAGTTTCTGTCATAAAAATATCTTGAACAACATAAAAATCAAGTTTTGATATACCTTTTAAGAAGTGATTTGTATTTGGTTCTGACATAACAGGATTTTCACCTATTGTATAAAAGACTTTTACTCTTCCATCCATAATTGCATCAGGAACTTCTGTTTTATGAATACCAATTTTTGTACTTAAAGGTTGTTTACAGTCCCAAAATTCTTCAAAGAATGCTTTTTCTTTTAAACTAGTAACAAGTTTCAAGTTTGGATATATATTTGGTAATACACCCATATCACAGGCACCTTGAACATTTTGTTGACCTCTAAGTGGTAAATCCCCTGCTCCCACTTTTCCAATATTTCCAGTTATTAACATAATATTCGAAATATCACAAACATTACCAACACCATGATTAAAGTGAGTAACACCCATACCATGAGTGATTGCAGCTGGACTTACAGTTGCATATAATTCTGCTGCTTTGATTAATAATTTAGCATCAACTCCTGTCATTTCAGAAACTTTTTGAGGAGTGTAATCTTTTACTGCTTCTTTTAAATATTCAAAACCATGAGTATAATTTTCTACAAACTCTCTATCATACAAATCTTTTGCAATAATATGATTAATCAATGCATTTATAATTGGAATATTATATTCAGGTGGTAATTGAATAAATACATCTGCTTTTTGTGCAAATTCTGTTCTAATAGGATCTATTACTATAAGTTTTGCTCCTCTATTAATAGCTCTTTGTATATACATAGCTGCAATGGGATGTGCATTTTCAGGATTTGAACCTATCATCATAATACAATTTGTATGATCTTCAAATTCAGTGAAACTGTTTGTTGCTGTACCATTACCTATTGTTTTAGCCAGACCGGCTACTGTAGGTGCATGACAAACTCTGGCACAATGATCTACATTATTTGTACCAATGATTGCTCTCATAAATTTTTGTGCTAAATAATTTTCTTCTAAAGTACATCTAGCTGAAAAATTTCCAACTATTGAATCTGCACCATATGTTTCTTTAGCTTCTTTCATTTTTGAAACAACTAATGATAATGCTTCATCCCATGAAGATTCTTCAAAAGTTCCTTCTTTAGAGAAAACACCATCTTTTTTTCTAATTAAAGGTTTTGTTAATCTATCTTTTGACTCAACATAATCCCATCCATATAATCCTTTAAGACATAAATGTCCTTCATTTACTGGATTTTCTTTAACACCTTCTATTTTTACAATTTTATTATCATGCGAAGTTAATTTAATTCCGCATCCTGTTCCACAATATGGACAAATAACATTTGTTTCTTTCATAATATTCACCTTTTTATTTTTTCATATCTGTCTTATGAGACATAAATCCTATTACACCAACAAAAAATAATCCACCAACAATATTTCCCAAAGTAACTGGTAATAAATTATTAGGGAAGATTTTTGTAAAACTCAATGCTTCCAATTTCTCTACAGAAATATTCATATGTTCTGACAAGGCCTGAATTGTTCCTCCTACTTCATGTAAATAATGTGCTTTTGCCAATAATGCTTCTGTAAAAATAAACATATTTGCCACGACGTGTTCATAACCTGAACCCACAAATGCTGCTATAATAAACAGTATCGATAAAACTTTACCAGCAGCATCAGAAGCACCAGTTGCAGCCCAAACTGCCATACATACAAAAACATTACAAAATATTCCTCTTATAAATGCTGCTTCAAATGACAAACTATTTTTTCCCACACCTAATACAAGGAAGTGATGTAATATCTCTCCATCATATTTAAGTGGCAGTTGTGACCTATAATACATATAAGCAACTACTGCAGCTCCAATAAAATTGAAAATCCAAACAATAACCCAATAAGCAATCATTTTTGAAAATGTCAATTTATGGTCTATTGTTGAAACTCCTGTCATCAAAGAACTTGTAAATAAATGTCCTCCAAAAAAAACAACCATCATAAGTCCTACTGAAAAGGCAACTCCTCCAATAAAGTTTGCAATTCCAGGAGAAGATGCTTTGGCAACGCCAACTGTTGAATGGGCCCAAAAAATGTCACCCATTGCTATTGAGCCACCTGCCATAATAGATAAAAATATAATACTTACTATTGGCATTTTTGCTTTATGACTCATCCCACTAAATAACGACTGTGCTGTATCTGCTGGTGATAACATAATTTATTCCTTTTTTAATTATTATCAAAAATTGAATCAATTTCAAAAACTTTTTTCAATGCATTTCTAGCTGTAATTTCAGCTTCTTTTGAAATATTCTCATTAATCTCTAATACATTTTCTAAATCTACTGTAAGACCTAAAAAAAGAACGCTTTTACAAAATCCTTTTAAATAACTCATTAATATTGGTGCTGGAAGATTATGTGTTGAATACATATAATCTCTTTCATTGCTAATATCAATAACTTCCACTTGTCCTATTTTCATTCCTGTCATTGCATCGGCAACAACAACTAAATCGGGTTTATATTCTCTAATTTTATGAAATTGACTCTCTGGTACATCTTCACCATAAAATATTTTCCAATCTAAAGATTCTTCACCTTCAATTAGCTTTCCTAAATATGAAGTGATTCCATCATCACCTCTTAAGGTATTTCCTATTGTAAGAATTGCTTTTTTCATATACTTTTCCTTATAACAATAAAACCTTCTTCTAAAGAAGAAAAAATATCTTTTAAAGAACAATCTGGCATTTGGGGAATTAATTTCTGTGCATGTTCTGGGAAAATTTCAACTTCAAAATATTTAGTTAAATTTCCTAATTTAAACTGTGCATAATCCTCACATTGTTCTATAAGTTTTTTGTAATCTTCTTCTTTTATCTCTTCTATACATTCCATAAAATCAATTGTGCCAACACCATGGCCAACAGACATAGAAAAAATTTTCACTTGTTCATATTTTTGAGGTAACTCATTTGATGTGGGTTCCACTCTTCTTTTTGTTAATTTACATATTTCAATCATCTTAAACTTCTTATATTATAAATTTATAATCGTCTTTTATGGGTGCAAACTGTTTCATATATCTCAAATAAACATTATTATGAAGTCTTTTCATACACTCTTCATATCTTGAATCTTCTTCTTCACTACTATATATTTCAATTACCTCCTTAGTTTTTTTAATATTTTTAATATCAGTTGATTTTTTTAGTGCACTTATATATTTTTCATAAAGTTTTCTACCAAAAAAATAACTCATCAATCTTTTTGATTCGATTAAAATATCTCTTTCAAAAAGAATATTTCCTATTAATGAATCTTCTACAAGAATTGCTTCATCGCTATCTTGTGTATGCTCCTTGAATTGTAGTTTTTGATCTAAAATTCCAAGAGCAGAAGCCAATCCATGTATAATAGTTGCAGGATGAGGAGGACATCCTGGAATATAAACATCTACAGGTATAACTTTGTCAATTCCACCCCAAACACTATAAGCATCATGAAATATTCCTCCACTAGAACCACAAGCACCAATTGCTACTACTACTTTTGGATCTGGAGTTGCTTCATATGCTCTTAAGAGTGGATAATACATTTGTCTAGTAACTGGTCCTGAACAAAGTAAAATATCTGCATGTCTTGGACTAGCTACTAGTTTAAATCCCAATCTTTCTGGATCCCACATTGGTGTAATAGCTGCAAACACTTCAATTTCACAACCATTACATGAGCCACAATCCACCCTATATACATTGAAACTTCTTTTAATATTTTTTAAATGTTCAAGTTTGGCTTCAAGAGTATTTGAATTTTCTATTTCTGTTGGTACTACATATGTTTTACTCATTTTGTACCCCTTTTTAAATATTTTGTTATAACTTCAACTTTTTCTTCTCTTTTACAAGTAGGACAAGTTTTTGCATATTTTACTTTTTCACCTAAAGTTTCTTTGTCCCAACCAACTTTTTCTAATCTATGTAAGATGTAAGAGATTAATCTTTTAGTTGTAAATGGTTTATTGCAAACTTCACAATATTCAACATCAAGCTCTCCTCTTTCTTTCAAGTTATTTTTATCAAACTTAACAGCTAATTCAAACTCTTGAGAAAGAACAATTGCACCAGTAGGACAAACCTCATCGCATCTACCACAAAAAATACATCTCGCAGCATCAAATTCCCATACAAGTTTTGTTTTATCTTCATTTAATTTTACATTTATTGCATTTGATGGACAAGCAACCCCACAAGCTGTACAACCTATACAGTTATCATATGTATATGATGGTTTTCCTCTAAATCCTTCAGATACTTCATAAGGTTCTAAAGGATATTTATAAGTTGCTTTCCCATATTTTTTTGTCATATCTAGTAGTTTCATCTCTTACTCCTACATGTTTTTCAATGGATGATTTTTCGAAGATTGTGAATATCTTTTCAAATCTTGATAAGTTAATATTTTTGTTTTTTTACTATTAATATCAACAACAGTTACTCTTTCTGTACAAGAATAACATGGATCTAAAGAACAAACAATAAGTGCAGCATCAGCAATAGTATTTCCTCTAAACTGATATCTTAAAGATGTCCAATTGTTATATGTCGCAGCTCGACATCTCCATCTATATACTTTTTGTGCATTTCCATGCATAATCCAATGGATATTTTCACCTCTTGGTGCTTCATCATTGCCAATTGCATATGCACCTGGTTTAATCATGGTTTGTGGTTTAATTACAGTTAAACCTCCTGGCATCATCTCAAAACACTGTCTTATAATAGATACTGATTCTAATAATTCTCTATATCTAACAGTTTCTCTTGCAAATACATCACATCCATTTTCAGTTGGTATTTCAAAATCTAATTGTGTTAAAAAATCATATGGATGGTCATATCTTGAATCTCTTTTAAAACCACATCCTCTAATATTTGGACCAACGGGAGAAAAGTCTCTTGCTACTTGTTTATCTAAAAGTCCTACACCTTTCCATCTATCAACTTGATTTTTATCATCCATAACAGCTTCCCAAACTTCTTTAGTTTGTTCTTCAATCGTTTCTAATAACTCAAGACTTTTTTTAATCTCAGTTCCTGTCATATCTCTTCTTAATCCACCCATAACAACATTTCCGTATGTTTTACGACCACCTGTTACTAATTGAGCTAATTCCATAGAAAATTCTCTAATTCTAAAAATATGCATAAAAGCATTTACATTTCCAGTTACTTCACAGGCAAGACCTATATTTAATAAATGGGAATGAAGTCTCTCTATTTCTAGACAAATTACTCTCATAGCTTGAGCTCTTAGTGGTATTTCTAAACCAATTGCTTTTTCTGCAGCTTCTATACAACCAATAGCATGAGCATAACCACAGATACCACAAACTCTCTCTGCTAAGTATCCCATTTGGTCATAATTCATTCTATTTTCTGCTAGTTTTTCCATACCTCTGTGTTGATAAAAAAGTCTATAATCTGCATCAATAATTGTATCTCCATCACAATACAATCTAAAGTGACCTGGTTCATCACTTGTAATATGTAAAGGTCCTAAGGGAACATCAAGTACTCCTGCACCTTCTGGTTTTAGAAATTTTGCTTCAGGTTCATCTTTATGATCAACGGGATCTGGTCTATGTCTATAATCCATAGCATCTTTTCTTAATGGAAATAAACCTTCTGGCCAATCATCAGATACAACCAATCTTCTAGGATCTGGTAAACCAATTGCCGTTAAACCAAACATATCATATGCTTCTCTTTCATACCAAACAGCAGCAGGAACTTTTAAAGTTACGGATGGAAAAGTTGGGTCATTTGCTGGAATAAAAGTTTTAACTGTAATCCAACATTTTTCATCTTGTGGTAACTCATCTTCAGGAGTCATTTTCCCACCTTCCATTGATAAAACATAATAAAGAGCAAAATTACCATTTATTTGTCTTTCATCATTTGGAATCATGCTTGATAACCAACCACCTAAATCATAATATAAAATTCTCACAGTTTCTGGTAAATCATTTCTATCAACAGTTATTGTAATTTGATCTTCTGGTTGTCTATATATTTCGTGAATTGTTATTTTTTCTTTCACTTTATTTATTAATTTATCACCTATTTTCATAACATAGCTCCTTAAATTCCCATGATAATATTTGCTGCATTTTTAAGCAGTGTAAACCAAGGTTCAATAGTAAATAATCCAAATACCATAATTAATGCTCCTAATCCTATTAAAGGTAAATTAGCACTTAATGGTAATTCTTTTCTTAATACTCTTGAATTACTTTCTCCAAATGTAGCAAGATTAAAGTGTGAAAAGTCAGCAATAAAAATAATTATAAGTCCTATGATAAATAAAATCACTTCGACATTCATATTGTTAATAATTGCTTGTTTTATCATCAAGAATTCACTTACAAATATTGCAAAACCAGGAACACCTACTAAAGAACAAACAGCAATTCCAAATAAAATCGCTGTAATAGGAGCTATTCTTATTAATCCACCCATTTTTCTCATATCTCTTGTTCCATATATTTGAATCATATTTCCTGTTACACAAAAAGCTAAGGCTTTTGTAACTGAGTGTGCTAAAGCATGAAATAGTGCAGCAAATAATCCTATTGGTCCTCCAATTCCTAAACCAAAAGCGATAACACCCATATGTGCAATAGAGTGATAAGCAAACATTCTTTTTACATCATGTTGAACAAGAAGAAAAAATGATGCTATAAATATAGTAATCAATCCACTAAAAATCATCATTGTTTGAACATATTCAAATCCTGCAAATGAGTTCCCTACAATTGCGTAATATCTAATAAGTCCTAATATTGCACATTTTAAAAGTATTCCTGAAAGCATTGCTGATGATGGTGCTGGACCTTCTGCGTGAACATCTGGTAACCAAGTATGCATTGGTGCAAGCCCAGCTTTTGTTCCAAAACCAATCAAAGCAAAAACAAATATAAGTTTTAATGCATCTTGATCTATATCTTTAGCATGTGTCATTATAGTTGTCCAAAGCATCGCGCTGTGGCTGTCATTGATTACATTAAACCCTGCACTATAAAGCAATACAGTTGCATATAAAGCAAAAGCCAAACCAATACTACAAATAACTATATATTTCCATCCAGTTTCAGTTGATTTACTACTTTTATGTAAAGCAACCATAAATACAGAAGATAAAGTTGTAGCTTCAATTCCTACCCACATCAATGCAATATTATTTGAAAGCACTGAGAAAGTCATTGTAAAAACAAACAAGTGGAATAATGAAAAAAACAATTTCGTATCTTTTACAACTAAATGCTTATTGTTAATTTCCCATTGCATATATTTAACAGAATATAAATTTACTAATAAGCCTGTTACTGCTATTAGAGAGATAAATACTGCACCTAAAGAATCAAGAAAAAACATATCATCAAAAAGAAAATATGTTGTTCCATTTACTACATTTGAAACTGCCATTAAACCTACGACTGTTGTAAGTATTGAAGCAATGACATGTAAAGTACTCAAAAGTTTATAATTATTTACACAAAACCAAATAACAACTGATGAAACTAATGGAATAAGCATTAATAGAATTAATAATTGTTGCATATCCATAACTTATCCTTTCAATTCAGTTGCTTTAGAAACATCTAAAGAACCAAAATATTTATAAAATCTTTGTGCAAAGATTGCTAAAATAATTACAGCAAACAGTGCATCAGTTAAGATTCCAAGTTCAACAATTTCTGGTGAATTGTATGCCATTAGAGCAAGTGATAAATGAATACCATTTTCAAAAGTACAATACGCAAGTATTTGTTTAATTGCAGAGTTTCTTAAAACAAATCCAAATATACCTATCATAAAAATTGTAATAGATGCAATTAATGGAATATGCTCTTTTATCAAAGAAAATTCTAAATAAATTGGATATAAAGCCATTGCAATAGCTAAAGAAAAAGCAATAGCAACAATTGGACTAACAAAGAATCCAAGTACTGGTTCATCTTCATGAACAACATTTATTTTTTTTATTAATCTTAATAATATAAATGGAACAAACATAACTTTTGTAAAAAATGCAATAATTGCCCATCCACCTAATTCATTTGCTGAGTATGTTGCATAAAGATATAAAAATATCAATACTAATATAAATGTTTGAAATGAATATGCATATATGGCTGTTTTATAATTTCTGATTCCAAATACACAAAGTGAACTAATAATTAAAACTATTGATAAAATACTTAGTATATCAATCATCTTAAACTCCTACAACATATAAAATAAGTGCAATAAATGAAACAATCAATGGAGGAATTGCACTATTTTTAAAACTTGTCAATATTTTAAATCTTGGGCCAAAGTTGTCAATAAAAACAGCGGCAACATAAAAAACTCCTGCTTTAAAAATAAAACCAATAAGTGCTAAAAATGGATTCTCAAAATTCCAAGGTTCAAAAATAGTAAGGAATAATCCTATCATTGCAAATTGTTTTAAAATTAAAGCTGCATGTGCAAGGGAAAAATCTGAACCAGAATATTCACCTAATACACCCTCTTGTAACTCTTGTTCTGCTTCTGCTAAATCGTATGGATTTCTTCCAGCTTCCACATACATTGCCCATAAAAATGATATTGACGCAACGGCAAAGGCTGGTGTTTGGTAACCAATTTGTCCTGTTCTAACCATATGTTGAATTTCAACTAAATTAGTAGTGCTTGCTAATAAAATAACAACTAACAAACTAATCATCATAACTGGCTCAACAAAAATACCAATTATTTGTTCTCTTCCTCCACCAACACCTGCAAATGGATTTCCAGAGTCAATTGATGTTGCACCAAATATAAATCTTAATAAGGCACCTAAATAAATAAATACTAGAATATCTGAGTAAGCACCTGCAAAAGTATTAGTACTATATGTAATTGGAATAGCTGCTAACAATGCTGCACCTGTTGCAAATAGAGTATAAGGTCCTGTTTTAAAAACCCAATGGGCACAATTTGGTCCGGTTCTTGCTCTTTTCATCAATTTATAAATATCCCTATATGTTTGGAAAAAATCAGGGATACCTTCTCTTGATTGAAGTTTTGCTCTTAATTTTCTAGCCATTCCATCAAATAAAGGAGCAACAAGAACAATTGCAATAACTTGAATAATCATAAAAAATATACTACTCATAACTTGTCCTTTAAATAATGTAGCTAATACCAACAAAAAGGCATAAAGCAAGTAAGATATATAATGAGTACGCATTTACATTTCCATTTTGCATTTTTGCAACAAATTTTGCTGTATTAAGAGTTAATTTAATTACTGGTTCATATAAATAACTCCACCAAACATCTTTTGCATGTGTTTCATATACAACTGGTTTAAAATAACCTTGGTCTATAACTTTTGTTTCACTTTTGTATAACCAATTAAGAAGTCTTCTTAAATCACCTGTAAAAGGTGAAGCTGTCATTTGCATTCGACTATCATATTTAAAACCACAAGCCCATGGATCTGTTAATCTTGGTTTTGATTTATTTGCTTTTGATAATTTGACTATCAGTAAAGGAAGTAATAAACTAACTACTATAACTACAGCTATTAAAACTGGTGATACAATTGAGCCAATTGGTGAAGTTACGATAATCCCATTTGTTGCATTATATGTTTTTGAAAAAGATGAAATTACAAGCATAATATTTTCAACTACTACATTTGCTCCTAATCCAAAAGCGACACATCCAGCAACTAAAATAAACATTCCAATAACCATAGTCATAGGAACTTCTTTTGCTTTTTGAAAGATTTTTTGATCTCTTGGTACACCACCAAAAATAACACTATAAACTTTTACAAAACACATGATTGCTAATGCACCTGTTAGGGCTAGTGCTATTATGGAGATTGTAAAAACAACTCTACTGCTTACATATTCAGATAATGCACCTTGAATCATTCCTTGATAAGTAAACCATTCACTAATAAAACCATTTAATGGAGGAATTGCTGTAATTGATAAAGAACCAATTAAAAATGCGAATGCTGTTAAAGGCATTTTTCTAGCTAATCCACCTAATGCATCCATATCTTTTGTGTGTGTACTATATAAAACACTTCCCGCACCTAAAAATAATAAACCTTTGAAAGTCGCATGGTTTAAAATATGATATAAACCAGCTAAAAAGCCTACAGCTGCTAAAGTTGGCATATTTGCAGCGATTCCATATACTCCTGTTCCAATACCTAATAAAATAATTCCTATATTTTCAACAGAGTGATATGCTAAAAGTGCTTTGTAATCATGTTGCACTAAAGCATAAAGTACACCTAATATTGCAGATATTGCACCAACAACAATAATTAATAAACCCCACCATTGCATCACTGGAAGCCATAAACAAAATTTGATAATTCCAAATATTGCAATTTTTATCATAACCCCACTCATTAGTGCTGAAACATTAGTTGGCGCTGCGGGGTGAGCTTTTGGCAACCAAACATGCATAGGGAACATCCCTGCTTTTGAACCAAATCCAATAAATGCAAGAATAAAAATAATACTTGCCATAATTGGAGATAAAGTTACATTTTCAAAAGAACTAAATTCTAATGAACCACTTTGTGAAGCTAGCAATAAAAATGCTGCTGTGATACACATAGCTCCGATGTGTGCAATTCCTAAATAAATCATAATTGCTTTTAATGAAGTTTTTGAATCATTAAAACAAATTAAATAAGCAGAAATTATTGTCATACATTCCCAAAAAATTATAAACCAAAATACATCTGATGATGAAATTAATAAAAGCATTGATAAAATAAAGGCATTAAACATGCTTGCCATAACAGCAAGACTTCCTTTATTTTCATACTCTTGTGAATATTGTATTGCATACACAGATGAAGCTAGTGAAATAAGAGAAACCACAAATGAAAAAAAGTTTCCCAATGGATTTAATATAAATTTTGGACTATAAAGTAAACTTTCAAACATACTAAAACTACTTGTTTGTCCTAAATTCATCAAAAAATAAAATACTGCATAAGCAGAGGCGATTGCAGATATACTAAATCCTATTTTTCCAGCAATTCTATTTTGTTTATATAATAATAATGAAATAACACATCCAATAAGATATAAAAAATATACTTGTGTCATAAATTATCCTTTACAAAAATTTTGCTCTTTCTTTTATATAAACTTCAATACTTCTTTTTGCAGTATCATCAATGGCATTATTATTATTTGCAAAAGATAAAGCTTCTGTTGGACAAACTTCAACACAGGCTGGTCCATCTTCTCTTCCTATACATAAATCACATTTAACCGCAATACTTTTTGCACCAACTTCTGATTCAATACCTAAGTTATATTTAGGTTCAGTAATATAGTCAATAGAAGGCATTAGCTCTGCTTCTGGTCTAATTGCACCAAAAGGACAAACTAAAGTACACATTTTGCAACCTATACATAACTCTTCGTGCACTAAAATAGAATCTTTACCAAACTCCAATGCCCCAACGGGACAAACATTTGCACAAGGGGCATCATCACATTGTCTACATATATTAGGTACCGTTCCACTAAATGTTCTAGTCACAACTAATCTTGGAACTGCTAATTTACCTCTTTCGTATGCAGACTCATAACATGCCGCCATACATGTAGCACACCCTATGCAAGTATTTGGATTTGCAACAACAAATTTATTATTCAACGCTAAGCTCATAACTATCTCCTTAATGTTTGATTTAATTCAGATAGATGCATTTGCACATCTGTTTAATCACGAATTTTGAAAAGTATAATTTTTTTCATTTAAGCAACTAGTTGATAAATATATAATCACACTAACTGCACCAATTTTTTTCTTATTCTTCACTTCTGTCTTAATACTTTAAAAATTATAAGTAGTATAAATACTTAAATATAATTTAAAAACTTCCAAAATTTTAATATATTAATAATTTTTTTTCTGTCAGGGATATGACAAAATAAAAAAAGTTTTAAAATTTAAAATAACTTTAAAATATGATTTTTTATCAATAATGTCGAATTCATGAGGCTATACAGAGTAAATTATTTTTATTTCTGTCACATCGCTGACACTTTTCCCATAATTTTTTACATAAAATTATTTTATTAGGTATATAATTATTTAATAATAATTATTTTTAAATAAGTAGATTTTGATAAATTTATTTAGCTTTATGATAACAAAAGAATAATATTGCTAGTATTTTTGAAGTTAAGCTTAAAAGACACTTTTACTTTAAGGATGAAAATGGATTCCAATAGATTAAGAATTGATTCAATTAATTTAACAGAGATTTTGTCTGAAGAGGATTTTTCTTCATTAAAAACAAAGAAGTTTAAAAAAGGAGCTTTAGAGTATGAAGATGGAACTTTGACACTTTATGTATTTAAAAGTGGAAAAGCAAAAGCCATGATTTATGAAGATGGAGAAGAGTTTGTTTTATATTTTTTAAAACAGAACAATATAATTATTCCTGAGACTTCATGTAGTATTGAATTTTTAGAAGATAGTGAAGTTTATTTAATTGATGCAGAGAAATTTACTTATTTGTTTGCTAATAAAGAGTTTTCTACCTCTGTTATTAGATCTCTTAAACACAGAGCAGAACTAGAAAGAAATATAATCAAAAATCTTGTTTTTAAATCTTGTAAAAGAAAAGTTGCATTATTTCTAATGGAAATTGCTACAACACAAGATACATTAATAGATGGCAAATATTGCATAGATTTAAATTTATCTATTAAAGATCTTTCAAGTTTTATTGGGTCAAAGCGTCAAACAGTATCAACTATTATGAATGATTTAATAAAGAAAAATATTATAGGAAAAATTGATAAAAATAGACTTATAATTCATCAATTTAATAAACTTGAAAACTATGATTAGTTTTATCAATTTTAAAATATTCCATTATCAACATGTAGGTTAAACAAATTTAGCTAAAACACTTGGTCTATTTTTCATAAAAAATCTAAAAGCGAAAATAAAAGTAACTATCTCTGCGCAAGACAAGGCTATAAATATTCCTATATTCCCAAAAACAAAAGGTAAAGTAAAAATAAATATCATAGGAAAAATAAAACTTCTCATAATAGCTATTAGTCCAGAATAAAGTGGCTTTTGTATTGATGTTAAATATGCACTTGCTAACATGTTTAAGCCTGAAAAAATAAAAGCTGGCCACACATAGGAGATGAACTTTATTGTTATCTCTTTTGTTTTTATATCAGTATCATTGATAAATATATTTATCAATGTCTCTGGGGTAATTATCACAAATAGAGTTAAAACTATTTCTACACATAAAATACTTACTAATCCTAATTTTAAAAAACTTTTCATTCTATTGAAATATTGTGCACCATAATTCTTACTAATAATAGCTTGCAAAGAATCTGAAACAGCATAACTAGTCATAATGCTAATTGTTATAAAATAACCAACAATAGTAAATGAAGCAATACCCAAAGGACCAAAGGTTTTTAGCAAAATATAATTAAAAATTAAGATGGTAATACCTACTGATGATTCATTTACAAACTCAGAAGAACCATTTTTCAAAGCATTAAATATACTTAAAAAACTCCCCCTTGGTTTTATTAATCTAAGTGTTGTCTTTTTCATAAAAAAATGTGGAAGTAAAACCAATAAAATAACAACTTGTGAAATACCAGTGGCATATGCAGCACCATTTATGCCCCAATCAAGTTTTACTATAAAAATATAATCTAGAACAATATTTACAAGTGAACTTATAACTAAAGCCAAAAAAGATAAATTTGGGTTTTCATCTACTTTTACAAAATAATCAACAGTAATCCCTACCATCAGAAATGGTAAAAATTTTAAAATAGTAGGAAGATAATTTAGGGTTTCAACTCTTAATTCATCTTTTACATTTATTAAATCTAAGACCTTCTCTATATTTAAATAAAGTAACAAATTCAAAGAAATTGAGAGTATTACTATTACATAAATAGCTTTTGAAAAGACATTAGAAGCTTCTACTTTATTGCCCTCTCCCATTAATTTACCAGTTATTACTGAACTTCCAACTGCAAACATCAAAGCAAATCCAAACAAGATATTAAACAGTGGGAAAGATACATTGATTGCTGCTAAACTTACAGAACCCACATAATTTCCTACGAAATATCCATCAATAATACTAGCAGATGAAACTGCTAAAAAGCCCAACATAGAAGGAATAACATATTTTAAAAATAGAATAAAAGGTTTCGATACAAGCATAAATTTTCTTTTGTAGATTTTTTTAGAAATGATACTCTAATATTTTAGAAGTAAGCTTTAATATGAGATGTAAAAATTACATCTCATAAGTACTAGAAGTCACTTCTTTTTTCCCTACAAACTCTTTATCATCTGCACTTTTCAATACAGCTTTTGAAATATGGTCAGTTTCTACTGCTATAGTATTTGTTTGAGTTGCAATAGATGCATTTTGTTGTGTTTGTTTATCTAAACTATTAACTGCATCATTAATTTGTTCTATTCCTTGTAACTGCTCTTTTGATGCCATCTCAATATCAGAAATAAGATGAATAGTTTGAGAAATATTTTCATTTAGCTGAATATACCCTTCTATCATTTTTCCAGCTATTTCTTTTCCATTATCAGCTTTGTGACTTGCATTTTCAACTATGTCTTTAATCTCTTTTGCAACTTCACTACTTCTATTTGCTAGGTTTCTTACTTCTTGAGCAACTACTGCAAAACCTTTTCCAGCTTCACCTGCTGTTGCTGCTTCTACAGCTGCATTTAATGAAAGAATATTTGTCTGAAAAGCAATATTATCAATTGAAACTATTGCTTCACTGATTGCTTTTACTTGCTCATTAATCTCATCCATAGATACTGTTGTCTCATTTGCAAGTTTTTGTCCATCACTTGCAGAGTTTAATACATTTTTAGAAAGTGATGACATTTTAGATATATTTTCAGAATTATTTCTTATATTTCCTGTTATCTCTTCTAAGGCTGCTGAAGTCTCTTCTAAACTTGCTGCTGCTTCATTTGTAGAATTATTAAGTCTACTCATATTATCAAGTAATTGTCTTGAGCTATCATCTAATTTAAGCCCTATTGATTTATTTTCAACAAGCATTTTATTTATTATCTCTGCTAATTCATTTAATCCAACTGCAACTAATCCAGAGTCATTTTTTATTCTTTGAGTAAAATTAAGATTTTTAAATTGTAAAAGTACATCTTTTAATTGATTTACATTTTGGCATACATTTGTACTTGTTACATTAAGCATCTCATTAAAAATCTTTTTTAATTCTTCAAGACTACCATTATTTGTACTTACTTTCACTCGTTTATTCAAATCACCATTTTTTGCACTATTAACTACAGCTTTAACTTCTTCAATAAGTCTTAAATCTTCTTTTATTAAAATTTCTGTTCTTTTTATGTTTTTATTAATTACTTCAGACATTTGAGCAAATTCATCTTCGCCTTTTACCTCTAAAAGTTTTACATTTGTACTTTCTTTATTTATATATTTAAAAAAGTCTAAAAGACCAGTATTTAGTTTCTCAAGAGGACTTCCCACAACTTTTGAAGTAACAATAAGTAATAAAATTGAAATAATAATTAAAGTAATAATAAAGGCAATTGAAATATAAGTAGTTGCTTTTTTACTGAAAGAATAAACATCATCAATTGTATCACTTACTATTAAAACCGCATTAAATCCTTTTAGATGCTTTACATATGCAATTTTTTCAATATTATCAGTATTTGTATATTTTATAAGTCTATCTTCACCTTTTATCATATCTTTAAAAGTGAAATTTCCTTTGTTATCTTTTACATCTAAAAGATTTTTACCTTCATTTTTTGGATGAATAATTAAATTACCTTTTTTATCCATCATAAAAGCATATCCATCATTATTGATTTTTATATCTCTAATATCTTTTTTTAGAGAACTTAAAGCAGATGTAAAATCATATCCAATGAAAAGGATTCCAATAACTTTATTATCCCTTAAAATTGGTTCATATACCACATAATAATCTTTCCCAAAAAGCTTTACTTTCCCATAAAAAGTTTTACCTTCTAGCATAGATTTCATTGCAGGTGACTTTTGTCCTAACATTGTTCCAAAAGCTCGAGTTCCATTCTCTTTTTTTAATGTAGTTGTTACTCTTACAAAATCATCACCCATTCTTGCAAAAACTGTAGCAATTACACTTGTTGTCTGAGTATATTTTTCTAAAGGCTCAAAATTATTATTTAATAATGTAGTGCCATTATAAAAAGCTGGAGCATCTATTTTTCCTACTTTTACTATTTTTTCTTTATCTATATTATAAGAATCAGGTAAATATGTTTTTATAACATTTAAATACCCTTTCATAACTTCATGTAAGTTATTATCTAATGTATTAAATGCAATTGCAATATGCTCTGCACTACCTTGAAATTGATTTTCTGATTCTTGTATAGATTTATTTGCAATAATATTTGATAATATGATTGTAACAATAACAAATACTACAAAAAGAGTAGATATTATATAAGCTAAAAATTTTGATTTTAGAGATTTAAATTTAATCACTGTAATTCCTTATTATTATTTTTTGAAATAATATCATAATTTTAGTAAAAGAAAATTTACCATTTATATTTTTCTTAAAAAAACTTAAATTAAATTAATTAATAAATTTTTAGTTAAAATTGATCATGAAATGTTTACTATGTGAAAATTTGTCTTTTAAAATAATATGCAAGTCCTGTGAGACAACATTACTTACTCCTTCTTTTTATAAAAGAGAAGTTGAAGAAGGATTTTATAATTACTCTTTTTACTCTCTTAGTGAACTTGAAGACTTACTCTCTTCAAAATATTATTTTTTTGGGGATAAGATTTTTAATATACTTGCAAAATTATCTTTTGAAAAATTTGCTTCTACTTTTCATTACAATAATGAGATAATATCTATACCTATTGATGATCATTCAAGACATGAGTTTTCACACACTGCAATTTTAGCTCATGCATTAAACTCAAAAAATATCAAGGCTCAATATAATGTTCTAAAAGCAACAAATATTGTCAAATATGCGGGTAAAGATAAAGAATATAGAGAAAAAAATCCAAGGCGTTTTAAATTAACAAATATTTATGATAAAACAACAATTTTATGCGATGATATAATTACTACTGGTGCTACAATTAGAGAAGCCAAAAAAGCTTTAGAGAAAAAAAACAATAAAGTATTATTTTCTTTAACCCTAGCTGATGCAAAACTTTAGTATAATTTATTTTATATGATAGGGTTCCCTTTAATTGGTGGAACCAATTAAAGGGACAGAAGTGATTGGAATTATTGATTATAATATGGGAAATTTAGCAAGCGTTTACAATGCTTGTCATTTGTTGGATGCAAAAGCATCAATTGTAAAAGACCCAAATGAGCTAAAAAACTTTGACAGAATTATTTTACCAGGTGTTGGTGCTTTTGCAGATGCAATGAGTAACTTAAATACTACAGGTATGAAAGAAGCAATATTAGAGTATTCAAAAACTGGTAAACCTATGATTGGGATTTGCTTAGGTATGCAACTTCTTTTTGAAAGTTCACAAGAATTTGGTCATAGTGATGGATTGGGTCTTATAAATGGTGAAGTTGTAAAATTTGATAAAACTAAGATGCATGAAGATTTTAAAGTACCACATATGGGTTGGAATACAATTATAAATAATAATGACCCTTTATTTAATGGACTAAAGAATCCATATTTATATTTTGTTCACTCTTTCCATGCGCTTACTAGTGAAGAAAATATTATTGGAAAAACTATTTATGGATATGAGTTTGTAAGTGCTGTAAAAAAAGATAATATTTACGGTTTTCAACCTCATCCAGAAAAATCACATGACAATGGAATTCAGATTTTAAAGAACTTTACTAAACTATAAAAAGGATAAACCATGAAGACAATAGCAATATCTGGAGCTAGTGGATTTGTAGGTAGTAGTTTGACTAAATTCTTTACCAATTTAGATTATAAAATTCTTCCTATAAAAAGAGAAATTTTAAATGATAAAACTAAACTGGAGGATTTACTTGATAAAAGCGATATATTAATAAACCTTGCTGGTGCAAATATAATAAATAGATGGAGTGAGAGTTATAAAAAACTTCTTTACTCAAGTAGAATAAATACTACACAAAAATTAGTATCCGCAATAAATAATATAGATAATCCACCCAAATTATTAATCTCAACTTCTGCTGTTGGTATATATGACAATAAAGCAACTTATGATGAAAATGGAACTTATTCAAATGATTTTTTATCGTCAATTTGTCAAGAGTGGGAAAAAGAAGCTTTAAAAGCAAAAAGTGAAAATACAAAAGTCTCTATTTTTAGATTTGGAATAGTTTTAGGAAAAGATGGTGGAGCTTTACAAAAAATGATACTTCCTTTTAAATTAGGACTTGGTGGTGTAATAGGAAGTGGTGAACAAGCATTTTCATATATTCATATTGAAGATTTACTTGAAGCCTATAAATTTGTAATTGAGAACTCTTATGAAGATACATTTAATTTAAGTGCTCCAACTCCAACTACAAACAAAGGATTAACTCAAGCTTTAGGAAAAACACTAAAAAGACCTACTATACTTCCAGTGCCAGAATTTGTTTTAAATATTATTTTTAGTGAAGGTGCAAAAGTCTTAACAGATGGGCAAAGTGCCTTTCCTAAAAAATTATTAGATTTAGGCTTTGATTTTAAATATAAAACAATACAAGAGACTATAGAAAACTTATGTAAATAAAGGATAGCATTTATTATGGATATATTACCAGCGATTGATTTAAAAGATGGAAAAGCAGTAAGACTAAGCAAAGGTTTAATGGATAGTGCAAAAATCTATTCGGATGAGCCTTGGCAAGTTGCACGTAGATTTGAAGAACTTGGAAGTAAATGGGTTCATATAGTAGATTTAAATGGAGCATTTGCAGGAAAACCAGCAAACTTGGAACAAATCAGAAAAATAAGAGAAAACTGTAATCTTAAAATCGAACTTGGTGGTGGTATTCGTGATGAAGAGACTATCAAAATGTATGTTGAACTAGGAGTTGATAGATTAATTTTAGGTTCAATTGCAGTAAAAGATCCACAATTTGTAAAAGATATGGCTTCCCGTTATCCAATTGCTGTTGGAATTGATGCGATGAATGGAATGGTTGCAGTTGAAGGTTGGGCAGAAGTATCTACTATGGAAGCTACAACTTTGGCTAAAGAGTTTGCAAATGCAGGTGTTCAAGCTATTATTTGTACAGATATAAGTAAAGATGGGATGCTTTGTGGTGTAAATGTAGAATTCACAGAATCAATTGCCCTTGCTAGTGGAATAGATACAATTGCTAGTGGTGGAGTAAAAGATATAAATGATATAACAAACTGTAAAGCAAATGGAAATATTGCTGGTGTTATAGTTGGAAAAGCTTTTTACGAAGGGTCACTTGACTTAGAAGAAGGATTTAAAGCTTTATAATATGCCTTTAAAAAAATTCAATACAGATAGTATATACAATAAACTTGTAAATGAAGAAGATGCAAGAGTTTGCAAAGCTATAGATGAAAAAGCTTGTAAAGTGGTAGCTGGTAATTTTTTTCTAACTCTTATTAGTTACTTCTTTACTAAACTTGCAGATGCAATTTCTAATACAAAAATAATTTTACCTTGGATAATGCATAGCTTAAATGTTCCTGTATTTTTGATCAGTTTTTTAGTTCCAATTAGAGAATCAGGCTCACTTCTTCCTCAACTTTTTATAGCATCTTATATTAGGAAACTTCCTCTTAGAAAATGGACTTGGGTAATTGGCTCAATCTTACAAGCCTTATGTATCTTTGGAATTGGTCTTGTAGCTTGGAATTTAAAAGGAATAAATGCTGGTTTAGCAATTATTGCATTACTTATACTTATGAGTTTAGCAAGAGGATTGTGTTCAGTTGCAGCAAAAGATGTAATAGGTAAAACAATTCCTAAAACAAGAAGAGGTGCTTTAAATGGACTTTCTGCAATGCTTTCAGGTCTGCTTGTTGTTGTCCTTGGAGTCTATTTTTTATTAAATGGAGAAAAACCTTTTTCTTCCCAAAACTTTGGAGTACTACTTTTTATCGCTGGAGTTTTTTGGATTTTAGCAGCAATTATATATTCACAAATAAACGAGTTCGCAGGGGAAACACAGGGTGGAGGAAATGCCTTTACTGTAGCTATTAAAAAACTATCTATTTTAAAAACTGATAAACCATTTAGACTTTTTGTGATAACAAGAGCACTATTTTTATGTTCAGTTTTAAGCGCACCCTTTTTTGTAATCATAGCTAAAGAACACTCAAATGATGATACTTATTTATTAGGTCTTTTTATTCTTTCAAGTGGATTAGCAGATTTATTGTCTGCTAATTTTTGGGGTAAATTTTCAGATATATCTAGTAAAAGAGTCATGCTTTGGGGAGCAACAATTGCTACAACTGTAGGTTTTATTGTATCTTTAATTTATTATTTTTATTCTCAGCTTTTTTCATATATATGGATTATGCCTATTATCTATTTTGTTTTAAGTATTGGGTATCAAGGTATAAGAATTGGAAGAAAAACATATATAGTTGATTTAGCAGAGGGAAATAAAAGGACAGATTATGTAGCTGTTAGTAATACCTTAATTGGAATAATATTACTTTTAAGTGGTTCAATTGGAACTCTTAGTTCTATAATTGGAGTTGGTGGGATTATTTTATTTTTATCTTTAGTAGGTGTAGTCGCAATATTTTTAGCAAAAAAACTTCCTGAGGTTCAAGAAGATTAATTACAATTAAAATTTAATAAGTTTTATTTCTTACTTTTATTTAATATAGGTTCTAATTTTGATTTTAGTGTATCTGCGTTAAATGGTTTTACTATATAATTATTAACTCCACTTTTTAAAGCTTCTATAACTTCTGTTTTCCCACCTTCAGTTGTTATCATTAAAATTGGTGTATGTGCGTATTTAGGTAATTTTCTAACATTTTGAACAAACTGTAATCCATTCATCCTTGGCATATTCCAATCTGTTAAAATCACATCATAGCTATTTGTTTTTACTTTTCCTAAGGCAACTAATCCATCTTCTGCTTCATGAATATAATCAGTAGAGATGCCTAGTTGTGTTAAAACATTAACAATGATTCTTCTCATAGTTGAGCTATCATCTACAACCAAAACTCTTAAATTCATTATTTTCCTTTAACTAAAAATAAATTATATTAAGAATATACTTAAAACTACTTCTTACTTTTGCTTTAATTATAAATAATTTATATTAAATCAACATAAAATAACAATTTTTTTCTAAAATTACAAATAGTTATATTAAAATTAAATTCTAATTATGATAAAATTATTTAAACTCTAATTTAGGTTAAAAGATGGATTCAAATAAAAAAATTACGATAATAATCTTTTCAATGGTTACTTTATTAACTATAGTAATCGTAGCATTAGTTGCAATTGGTTCAAGAGAAAGTGGATATAACGGAGCTATAAAAAGAGCTTATTTAGCTGCAGACATTGTAAAAGAGACATTAACTTCCCATATGATTAATGGAACAATGGATAAAAGAGAAACTTTTTTAACTAGCATTAGTCAAATAAAAGAGATAAAAGATTTATGGATAATAAGAGGAGATAATGTTTCAAAACAATTTGGTAAATCTGCAAATAGAAATGAAAAACCAAAAGATGCGATTGATGAAAAAGTTTTAAGAACAGGAAAAGTAATTACTCTTCCTAGTGAGTCTTTAAAAAGTGCTACTTTAAGAATCACTATTCCTTATACTGCTTCATCAGTTGATAAACCAAATTGCTTAAGCTGTCATAATGCAAAAGAAGGAGAGGTTTTAGGTGCTATATCTTTAGAATTTGATATTCAAGATGATAGAATTTCAAGTATTACTGTATTGTTAAATATAATTGCAATTATTACAGTATTTTTAATACTTATACTTATTTATATAAGTAGAAAAATCAAACCTTATACTTCATCATTTGATTCAATTACAGAAGTGTTAAAAAAAGTACATGAAGGTGACTATTCAGTTAGAGCAAAAGAAGGTGTTCTAAAAGAAGATAAAGAAGCCTTTCAATGGCTAAATGAAATCATTGAAAAACTTGAAACCGTACTAACGGGTATTGAGAAAAACTTAACATCATTTGTGCATAATAGAGCTAGTAGTACAAGTAGTGACAAACTTTTAACTGCACAAAAGATAATAGAAGATATTACAGAAATATATAACTATAAAAAAACTATAGAAACTGATTTAACTAAAGATGATATTTATTATAGATTAGTACAAGTTTTTAAAGATAAGTTAAAAATAGAAAGCTTTTGTATTTATGAAAATGATTTAAAAAGAGATAACAGAAAAGTAATATTCTCTACAGAAAATACAAGACCATGTTGTAGTCTACTTAAAAATATAAAAGAGCAATGTAGAGCGGAGCGAACAGATACAGTAGTTTTATCAGAAAACTTCCCAGAAATTTGTAGAATTGCTACTTGTGATGATTGTTCAGATTATATTTGTATTCCATTTACAATAAATAAACACAAAAGTATAACTGTTCATGTTCTGTGTGATAGTAAAAACCATTTAGAAGAGACTAAATACAAAATAGGAATTATTAAAAAATATTTAGAAGAGACAAAACCTATTTTAGAAAGTAAAATTCTAATGGATGTTTTAAGAGAGCGAAATCTTGTTGATGGATTGACAGGACTTTATAATAGAAAATATTTAGATGAGTTTATAGAGAAAAAAATGCCTCAAGAATTAACTCTTGGTTCAACTTATGCTGTTATGTTCTTAGATATTGATTATTTTAAAATGGTTAATGATACTTATGGACATGATGCAGGTGATACCATTTTACAAAAACTTTCAAAAACAATGAAAGCAGAAATTTCTGATAATGATTTCATTATTAGATTTGGAGGGGAAGAATTCCTAATAATTATGGAAAACCCAACTGAAGAGAGTGCAAAAGATCTAGCTACAAGAATAAATAGTGAATTTTCAAAATTAGTATATACTTTTAATAATGAATCATTTAGTAAAACTGTAAGTATTGGTTATTCTTTCTTACCTAGTGATACTGATCAGATGTGGAAATGTATCAAATTTGCTGATTTATGTTTATATAAAGCAAAAGAGACAGGTAGAAATAAAGTCATAAGATTTACAAAAGACCTTCTCATAAATAAAGATAAAGACAATTATTAAAATTGTCTTTATCATCCTTTTATTTTAATATTATTAAATAATCTTCCAAAAACAATCAACTTTATTAATTATTTTAATTATATAAAATCTGTATATTTTTTATACATTTATAGATATCTTTACACCTACATTCAAGCTACAATTCTACTGTAAAATTATTCTAAAGAAATTAATAACCAAAATTCTTTGATATTTTACATTAGGATTGACTATGAAAAATACATATAAACATATACTTGGACAAAAAACTTATACCTTTAAAAACTTAGCTGATTTAATGGCAAAAGCCACACCCAAAAGATCAGGGGATGTTTTAGCAGGAGTTGCTGCAAATTCATCACAAGAGAGAGTAATAGCTCAAATGAGATTAGCTGAAGTACGTCTAAAAACTTTTTTAGAAGAGCATCTTATCTCATATGAAAAAGATGAAATCACTAGACTTATTATAGATGACCATGATAGTGAAGCTTTTAAAATCATCTCTCATCTAAGCGTTGGGGACTTTAGAGATTGGCTCTTAAGTGATAATACAACACCTGAATTAATAAAACAAGCAAGAGCTGGTATGACACCTGAAATGGTAGCAGCAGTAAGCAAAATAATGAGAAATCAAGATTTAATATTAGTAGCAAAAAAATGTCCTGTAAAAACTGCATTTAGAGATACAATTGGACTAAAAAATCATCTTTCAACAAGATTACAACCAAATCATCCAACAGATGATGTTAGAGGAATAACGGCAAGTATTTTAGATGGATTATTATATGGAAATGGGGATGCAGTAATTGGTATTAATCCAGCAACTGATAATGTTGAACAAACTATAAAACTTCTAAAAATAATGGATGAAATAATTACAAAATATGAGATTCCTACTCAATCATGCGTTTTAACCCATGTTACAAATACTATTGAAGCTATTGAAAAAAAGGCACCAGTTGATTTGGTTTTCCAATCTATTGGAGGAACGGAAGGTACAAATACAAGCTTTGGGGTTAATTTATCTATTTTAAAAGAAGCAAGAGAAGCAGCACTCTCTTTAAATAGAGGAACCGTTGGAAATAATGTTATGTATTTTGAGACAGGACAAGGAAGTTCCCTATCAGCAAATGCAAACTTTGGAGTTGACCAACAAACTTGTGAAGCAAGAGCTTATGCTGTTGCTAAAAAGTTTGACCCATTATTAGTAAATACTGTTGTTGGTTTTATTGGACCTGAATATTTATTTGATGGAAAAGAAATTACAAGGGCAGGATTAGAAGATCACTTTTGTGGGAAACTATTAGGACTTCCAATGGGTTGTGATATTTGTTATACAAACCATGCAGATGCAGATCAAAATGATATGGACAACTTATTAACTCTACTTGGAGTTGCTGGATGTAATTTTATTATGGGAATTCCAGGTTCTGATGATATCATGCTTAATTATCAAACAACCTCTTTCCATGATGCCCTTTATGCAAGAAGAGTTTTAGACTTGCATCCTGCTCCTGAATTTGAAGCATGGTTAAAAAAGATGGAAATATTTACAAATACAGATACATTCTCTTTAAATGATGATATCCCTTCTGGCTTTTCAAAATCACTTAAAAAAGTAATTGGAGCTTAATATGGAAAATAAAATCATAAATGAAACATCAAATAAATCAAATGTTATAAAAAATCCATGGTCAGTCCTAAGAGAGTATACAGATGCAAGAATTGGATTAGGAAGAAGTGGAGTTAGTCTTCCTACTTCTCACTTACTAGAGTTTCAATTAGCACATGCCCAAGCACAAGATGCTGTTCATTTACCCCTAGATGTAGATTATATTTTTGAACAAATAAATAATACCTCATTTAATGTAAATATTGTAACTTCAAATAGAACTAATAAGGAGCTCTTACAAAAAGGACATAAAGCTATTCTTCTACACTCTGAAGCAAAAGATAGAATTGAATATCTGCAAAGACCTGATTTAGGAAGAAAACTAAATCAAAAATCACATAACATATTAAAAGATACAGTTTCAGTTGAAACTAGACCTTATGATTTAGCAATTGTAATTGTAGATGGGCTTTCATCTTTGGCAATAAAAGAAAATGCCATTAATTTTATAGATAAATTATGCCAAGCACTATCACAAGATAAACAAGAATGGAGCATAGCCCCTTTTACAGTTGTTCAACAAGGAAGAGTAGCTATTGGCGATGAAGTTGGCATGTTATTAAATGCAAAAGCAACCTTAGTATTAATTGGAGAAAGACCAGGGTTAAGCTCCCCTGATAGTCTTGGTTTATATCTTACCTGGGACGCACAGGTTGGCCTTACAGATGCAAGTAGAAATTGTATCTCAAATGTTCGGTTAGATGGATTATCTTATGCCGAGGCTGTAAAAAAAACAATTTATCTATTAAAAGAATCTCGAAGATTGGAATTATCAGGAGTAAATTTAAAAGATAGAACGACAAATGATGAAATCGAACTAACTAACAGTGAAGAAAACTTTCTTCTAAACTAAAGGATAAGAGAAATGGGAAAAACTAAAATTGATCAAGACTATCTTGCAAAAAGACAGTTAAAAAGGGGAACAGCTGGTTGGATGTTACTTGCTGGACTTGGTATTTCATATGTTATTTCAGGTGATTTTGCTGGATGGAACTTTGGTATTGCAGAAGCTGGTTGGGGTGGATTTGCCATTGCTGCTGCTTTAATGGCTGTAATGTATTTTTGTTTAGTTTTAGCATTAGCTGAAATGTCAGCTGCAATACCAGCTGCTGGTGGTGGATATAGCTTTGCAAGACAGGTTATGGGACCAGCTGGTGGATATTTAACTGGACTTGCTATTTTAATAGAGTATGCTATTGCACCTGCTGCTATTGTTATTTTTATTGGTTCTGCTGTTGAGGCTTTACTCGGTATTAATGGACCATTAGTTTATGCACTATTTTATGCAGTATTTATTGCAATTCACTTATTTGGTGCAGGGGAAGCTTTAAAAACTATGATGGTAATTAGTGCTTTAGCTGTATTTGCTATTATTGCTACTGCTCTTGCTTTAATTGGTAATTTTGATGTGTCAAATCTATTTGATATTAAAGCTTCTGCTGATGTTGCTGGAGCTACTAGCTTTTTACCATTTGGTTGGCATGGTGTTTGGGCTGCATTGCCATTTGGTATGTGGTTATTCCTAGCAGTTGAAGGTGTACCATTAGCTGCTGAAGAAGCAAAAAATCCTGAAAAAGATGTACCAAAAGGTATTATTGCAGCTATGATTTTTCTACTTATCTCTGCAGTTTTAGTTGTATTTTTACTTGCAGGTGTTGCAGGTGCTGATGCAATGGGTAAAAGTGCTGTTCCATTAGTAGATGCTTTAAATGTAAATGGGAATACTACTTTAGCAACTATTGTTAATGTATTAGGATTAGCTGGTTTAATTGCATCATTTTTCTCTATCATTTACGGATATAGTAGATTAGTATTTGCCTTATCAAGAGCTGGTTACCTACCACAATTTTTATCTTTAACAAGCAAAAAGAAAACTCCTACTTGGGCTTTAATTGTTCCAGGTGTTTTAGGATTCTTAGCTTCACTAACTGGTGAGGGTGATTTAATGTTAGCTATGGCAGTTGTAGGGGCTACGATTTCATATGCACTAATGGCATTTAGTCATATCTTATTAAGAGTTAAAAATCCAGATATGCCAAGACCTTATAAAACTCCTGGTGGAGTTCTAACTTCTGGTATTGCTTTTATATTATCAATCATTGCCCTAACAGGTGTTTATGCTTTTGACCCAAGAGCATTTAATTATACTCTTGTTTTATATGCAATTGGTGCTTTATATTACTTCTTCTATAGTAAAAACCATTTAGTTGCAAAAACGGCTGAAGAAGAGTTTGCTATGCTTGAAGCTGCGGAAGCTGACTTAATTCATGAGTTAAGTGAAAATTAAAATCTAATTAAATAACATAGACTATAATGTCTATGTTATTTTTCTTCATCCACCATCGTATAATGTAATTCCAAACCTTTTGAAGTAGCAATAAATCCATTTACATTTATTTTGCCTTCATGAACCATTTTATGATGTTCTTTACATAGTGGTATTAGATTATATTTGTGATTTGCATTTACATGACCTATGAAGCCATCTTTATTTGCCCTAGATTGCTCTTTTATGTGATGTACATCATCAACATTTTTTCCACATATTACACAAGTAGAAACAATAAGGTCTTTATTGTATTTTGAAGTTTTTCTTTGTGAAATTCTCTCAATTGGTTCATAATCATCTGTTAGTTTTTTTCTTATATCATTTGCCATTTTAAGGAACTCTTTATCCATATGAAGTGATTTAGCATACTCTAAACCATACATACTACTTCCACTTCCATATTGAAGTTTTCTATTAAATATAAGTTTATCTTCACTATCTTCATACATAACAGATAAGTGTAGACATATTATATTTTTTAGTTTTTCTATTTCTGGAAGTTCAGGTAGTTGATGTAAGTGTGTAGCAAACATAAAAATTGATTCTAATTTTGCTAGTTTTAATATAGCACTTGCCACAATACTAACTCCACTCATAGTTTCAGTACTATGACTTATCTCATCACCAAGTACAAGTGAATTCTTAGTAGCTCTATTAAATATATTTTTAAGTTCTAACATCTCAACTGCAAAAGAAGATAATCCTTTTGCAATATTATCAGCTCCTGAAATTCTTGTAAATACTGCATCAAAAATAGAGAATCTCATTGATTTACACGGTACATAAAATCCAGCTTGAGCTAAAATTACTGCTATTCCTATTGATTTCATAAGAGAAGATTTTCCACTTGAATTTATTCCATAAAGTAAAACACCATGCATTTTGTTATTAAACATATTTATTGGATTTGAGTTTTTAATGATTACATTATTTTTGTACTCATCACTTGCAAGACTAAGTTCTCCTAAAATAATATCATTAGGCACATAAATACCCTGCTCTTCTCCATGTTCAATTATAGGATGTCTTAAATCTATAAGTTCAATAAAACTTTCATCATCTTTAGTTTTTACTATTTTTGGAGGTGAATAATTATGTTTTTTAGCTGTTTTTATATTTGAAACTGTTAAATCAATTTCAGCAATAAATTGAACTAACTCTTCCAATAATACTGCAAACTTTTTCTCAAATTCCAGAAGTTTTTCTTTAAAAACAAGTTTATTTAACTCAATAATTTTTCTTAAATTATGAACATATTTATCTGAAATATCTTCTGTTAGTTTACAAGTTATTTTTACAGAATTTGTTTGTACTTTTATTTTAAAATCTTTAAATAAAAGTAGCTCATCATCTATTATCAGATGAGAGTTTAAAAGTTCTTCTCTCATAAGATTAAATCTGCTTTTTGTAAGTCCTAAATAAAACCCTTCTTTATCAAGTCTTTGAATACTAACAAAGTTTTGATCATTTGATTTTAAGAATCCTAATATATGCACTCTTAAAATATCTAATTTATCTACTAATTTTTTATTTTCATTTGTAAGCTCATCAATTTTTGTATTGATTCCTTCACAAATCATATTTGCTTCCACATCTTTTAGCATATACTTGCCACTAATAGATAAATCAAAAGTAGAATCAATAGAGTCAATAAACATCTGTAACTCAGCAGATGTACAAGGTGCTGTAAAAAACTTATAGTTTTCCATAAAAGCCACTACTTCTTTGATACTAATAAGTGAATCATATAAATAATTTAATTCAAAGGGATGAAGTCTTGAGAGTTTAATTCTTCTAGTTAATCTTTCTATATCATAAATATTTGCTAATTCACTTTCAATTGGAGTATGATAATCATATAACTCTTTTGATAAAGCATATCGTCTAAGTAACTCTTTTTCATCTTTTACAGGATGTGTAAGTCTCTCTTTTAAAAGTCTTTTACCCATAGCAGTTGAAGTATTATTTATTATTTTTATTAAAGATGGATTATGAGAAGTTTCTATTATATTTAATTGTTCTAAGGCATTATTTCCAAGATAAATGTATCTGCTAATATCTAGCTTTTGAGGGAAAGATAATTTTTGAATAATTTTAGCATCATGCCCAATTACAAAATCAATCAACACTGCTAATGATTCAGTAGCTAAAGGAACTCTTTCCATATCAAGATGTTCTATTGAGGTTAGAAGTGATTCTATGTTGAATACATTTTTAAATAACTCATTTTGATAAACAATTTTTGGTCTAAATGAACTTATATGAAAAGTTTTATGAGATAATTCAAGATATTCTATTATCTCTTTTTGATTTATTGCTTTATCACAAAAGGAGATAACTACCTCATTTGTTTTGTGCATATTCATATAATTGAAGCACTCATCAAGGGCAAAATTTTTATCTTCGCTTGTTCCATGAACTTCATTGTAATAACACTTTCCAGTTGTAACATCAATGGCACTATAACCAACAGAAAAGATTCCTTTATTACAATCTATTGTAAGTGAAGTAATATTATTTTCGTCTTGGTCAATTACAAAATCAAAGTTTGTCCCAGGACTTACAACTGTATCAATATATCTGCTAACTTTAGGAGGAAGACCTTTTTGTCTTATTAATACAACTGTGTACTTTTGTTCACCAATTATTCTAGCAAGATGTTTTTCTAATGAAATTGCAGGAACTCCTGCCATAATTGGATTCTCTTTAGAGTTTTCTAAAATTGCCTTGTTTTTTCTTGTCAATTGTATATTTAAAAGCTCAGCAATCTCTTTTGCTTTACCTATTTGTTCTTCTTCATTATTTACTTCATAAACTTCAAAAAAGGTTCCTATTTCCATAAGAACTACAGTATTTGATCCATATTTTTCTTCAAACTTTTTTTGAAGTTTAAAATAAGTTATTGTTAGAAGTTCTTTTTTATCTTGTAAAAGGTCATTAAGCTCAGCATTTACCACTATTTTCTAACTCCTGTCCATTCTCTTATCAAGGCTCTTTGTTCTTTTGTTAAATTGGCTTCTTTATGTATCCAAATATAACTAGCCAAAGGCATAGCAGCATAAACTGTTCTATGTATTTTTTTAAGTTTTTTTTCTTTTTCTTCTTTTGTATAATTTGCCCAAGTACTAAAATCTAATGCTTTTCTTCCATCAACCACATGCCCTTCTATTATCCAAGATCCAGGTGCGATTGAACTATACCATGGCCAAATAGTTTCACTTGAGTGGCAATCATAACAAGCATTTTTTAATAAAACTTTAACCTCTTTTGGTGCTTGTATCTCTAAAGACTTGTCAGTAACGGGGTTTGTTTTGTCTATTTGTATTGCTTGCATTAAAAGCAACACTATAAAAAATATTAAAATAGTAATTTTCATTTATTCTCCATAAAACATCTCATAAGGCCTTTTTATTGCATCAATAAAAACACTTATGCTTATATTTTTTCCTTCTCTTAAAAACTCTTTCCCATCAAGGTAAAATAAAATTGTAGGAGCTTGAAATACTGAAAAATAAGAACTTATTTCTAAGCTCTCATCAATTCTTATTTCGAAAAAACTAATTTTATCGAAATAAGTTGAAATTTCTTTTTCTATCTTTGGTTTTAATACTTTGCATACTGAACAATTTTTAGAAGAAAAGTATATAATCAAAGCCTCTTTCGAGGCTATCTTCTCTTTTATCTGTTCTAAATTATTTATTACTTCCATCTTCTTTTGTTAATTCTTTTTCATTACTTTCTTCATTTTCTTCATTTCCATCTTTTCTATCTTTTCTATTTTGAAAAATATCATGTCTACTTAAACTAATCCCTTTCATGTGAGTTAAAGGAAAAGCAAAAGCGATACCTTTTCCTTCTGTAGTAATATGAAGTGAGTGAATAATTGATTTTATCACAGGATTTACCCTAGCTTTTGGTAATAAAAATAGAAGTAAAGAATCATTTGCTTCAAAAGATGTTCGATAGAAATTGTGCATTTTCCCAAGTCCCATACCATCTGCTCTTAAAACTGTAACACCATTTGCACCAGCTTTACTAGCTGCTTGTATTGCATCTATTTTTTTATCTTTTGGAACTATTATTGCAACCGCATAAAAATCCATCGGTAATGAGTGTCTTCTATTACTTCCATCAATATTTACAGTTGCTAAATCCATATTCTCAGCATCAACTAAATTGTCTCGTAAGATATTTTCAGCTTCAATTTGTGTATCTGACTTAACTCCAAGTTTTTCAGTTAGTATCCCATACAACATAACTGTAATCATAGGAAATAGTGAAGCAAAAGCAATAAGTCCAAAACCATCAATAAGTGGGCTTCTTCCTGGAATATTTGTTGCAAGTCCAATTCCAAGTGCTGCTACTAAAGGAACAGTTACAGTTGAAGTTGTAACTCCACCACTATCATAAGCTATTGGAATAATATACTTTGGTGCTATAAAAGTTAAGATTATAACAACAATATATCCTACAATAATATAATAATGGATATGTCCACCATCAACTATTCTAAAGGCACCAAGAGCAATACCAATGGCAACGCCAAGTGCAACAAACAGTCTTAGTGCAAAGTCATTTATTCTACCATCACTAATCTCTTTTGCTTTTTTTGCAATGGCCATAAGTGCAGGTTCTGCCATAGTTGTAGAAAATCCAATGGCAAAGGCAAAGGCATAGATTACTAATACTGACTTACTTTTTGTTAATTCATAAGCCATTGTTTCACCAAGGGTAAATAGCCCTAGTTCTAACCCTAATATAAATGCATATAAACCAATAATAACAAGAACAAATCCTAAAAATACAGTTTTTATATTTTGAATGCTTTTTTTCAATACACCATATTGGAAAAACAATATAATAAGTAATATTGGTGTTACATCTTTTATAACTGCAATTATCCCCATTATCACAGAACTTATTGTTATGTCTTTTGGTGAAGAGATTATTGGATTAATTGCGATTGCTGCAACATCTTTTGCATCAACCAAAGAATAAACAGCTATTCCATAAATTTGTACAAAAATCATAGGAGTAAGTGAAGCAAAAGCAATAAGTCCAAATCCATCAATTACAGGATTTCGTCCTTTTATATTTGAAGCTAATCCAATACCAAGGGCTGCAACTAAAGGAACGGTTACAGTAGAAGTTGTAACTCCTCCTAAGTCATACGCAAGTCCAATAATCTCTTTTGGAGCAAAAAAAGTAATACTTACTACAAAAAGATATCCTACTATTATATAATAGTGAATTGGATGACCTTTTATTATTCTGTAAACACCAAGTAAAATTGCAAAACCAACAGAACCTGCAACAACAAATCGTAGAACCGAAGCATCAATTCTACCACTAGAAATTGAAGCTGCCTTGTCTGCAATAACTGCAAGAGCTGGTTCTGCAATAGTTGTACCAAAACCTATCATAAAACCAAATATTAAAATCCAAATTGTCCATCCAGATTTTGCAAAATCACGAGCAAGGCTTTCCCCAACTGGAAATATACCTATTTCCAAACCTTGTAAAAAAATTGCAAGCCCAACAGCTACAATAATTAAACCAATAGTTGTAGATATCCACCCAGGTGGTACTGTTTGTAAAATTGCTAATTGAAAGAATAAGATTACTAAAATTATTGGAAGAAGATCTCTAAATGAATCTTTTAATAATTTTAAGAAAAAGTTAAACTGCATCATATTTTAAAGCGCACCTTTTTTGTTAAATTTATAATATATTAGCGAAATAAAATAAAATAAAAGTTTTAAAAGGATAATTTTAAAGAAGAAATAATATAAGAGATTAATCTCTTATATTAAATTTGATGTTCACTGTTTTTAGCTAATCTCTCTTTTTGAGAAAGATATGAATTAAGTGCACCTAAATACGCCTTTGCAGTTGCAAGCATAGTATCAATACTTAAACCATGTCCCACAAATGATGGTGAAGATTTATCAAAAATAACTCTTGTTGTTACTTTTGCTAAGGCATCTTTACCTTCAGTTACTGAAGTTACATTATAACTTTGTAATTCTCCACTATAACCTGTAAGTCTATCAATAGTTTTGAAAATTGCATCCATTGTACCATTACCAATATTTGCTTCAATCATAACTTCATCTTTATGTTTAATTGACACAGATGCCATTGGAGTTCCTGATGAACAGTCAGAAATTTGTAATCCAACTAATTCATAAGTTTTATCATGATTTAAAGACTCATCTGTAACTAACATTCTAATATCATCATCAGTAACATCTTTTTTCTTATCAGCTAAGGCTTTAAATTTTTCAAATGCAGTATTTAACTCTTCATCAGGTATTTTATCAAATCCTAAGTGCTCTATTTTATCTCTAAATGCTGCACGACCACTATGTTTTCCTAAAATCAAATTAGATTCTTTGTAAACACCAATATCTTCAGGTTTCATGATTTCATATGTTTCTTGATTTTTTAACATACCATCTTGATGAATTCCACTTTCATGGGCAAATGCATTTTTACCAACAATAGCTTTGTTTTGTTGTGGTTCAACACCTGTAATTGTTGCTACTAATCTAGATGATGGATATATCTCTTTTGTATTTATATTTGTATATAAATCACCAAAGGCATCTTTTCTCGTTTTAATAGCCATTACAGCCTCTTCTAAAGCAGAATTCCCTGCTCTCTCACCCAAACCATTAACTGTAACTTCTATTTGTCTAGCACCATTTAAAACAGCAGATAAAGTATTCGCTGTTGCCAATCCTAAGTCATTGTGATTGTGAACTGAGATTATTGCTCTATCTCCTGCAAAATCACTTAATTCTTTTACCATTGCACCTAATTCTGTTGGTAATCTATATCCTACAGTATCTGGTAAGTTAATTGTACTTGCCCCTGCTGCAATAACTGCATCCATAACCTCTTTCATAAAAGAGATTTCACTTCTTCCTGCATCTTCTAAAGAAAACTCTACATCATCAACAAATGTTCTTGCATATTCAACCGCACGAACTGCTCTTTTAATAACTTCTTCTTCACTCATTTTTAATTTATATTTCATGTGTATTGGTGAAGTTGCAATAAAAGTGTGAATTCTGTGCATTGCAGCTTTTTGTACAGCTAAACCTGATTGTTTAATATCATTTTCAATTGCTCTACTTAAAGAACAAATACTTGAGTTTTTAACAACTTCTGCTATTCTTGAAACAGCATCAAAATCCCCAGGACTTGCAGCTGCAAAACCAGCTTCAATAACATCAACACCTAACTTTTCTAATTGTAAAGCAACTTTAATTTTTTCGTCAGTATTCATTGAACAACCAGGACTTTGTTCCCCATCTCTTAATGTAGTATCAAATACTATAATTCTATTTTTATCCATCTTGTAACCTTTGTATATTGGGCATATTATATCTTTAAAAAAAAGAAAAACTTGTGCGGAAATTAAATTGTATTTATATAATAAATATTAGAGGAAGTTTTTGAGGAGAAGTTGAGAGTTTGTACTTTTGGTAAAATGATTTTTGAAAAAATTGATATTTTTCATTACGCTCTCCTATTAAATTTAGAAGACAATTATATTTTATTAAATGAGATTTGTCAAGGAAAAGTTTATAAAACTTCTCCTACTTTTACTTTTTGTCCAAGTTTTAAATTTAAATAGTATGAAGAAGGAATATAAACTTTTACAATACCATTTACAAAAATACCTATTTTATCATATTGGTTTACATTTGATTTACTCACAAATTCATGTGAAATATTAAATCTTCCAGATATCAATTCTAATTTAATATCATCAAAACTTAATATTCTTTTTTCATTTAATTCTTTTGCTTTATAAGTATTTGTACAAAAGTTAAGTCCATTTTTATGTAACTCTTCTTTAAATAATGAGTCTTTTGGAGCAATTAAAATATGTGAATTTAATACTCCTACGCTTATATAAATTATATTTTGAGAATTAACTTTATCAATTGCAATAATTTCTCCACTTACAGGAGAGACTAATGAATCAACTTTTACTTTTGCTTTTAGATTATTTCTATAAATAAATATTAAAAATAAAATTATTAAAAAGCAAATAAAAGCAAATGTATCACATATAAACAAATATGAAAATACAAAAATAGCAAAAGAGATATAAATAAAAACTCTTCCCTCTCTTGCTACAAAGTTGTTAATCATCTTTTTTATCTTCTTTATCTTTAGATTCATCATCATTATTTGAAGAGTTATCTTCTTTTTTGTCTTCAGATGATTCTGTACTATCTACATCTAATTCAACATTGTTTTCTATTTTTCCTGAGTGTAAATCTTCATCTTCAAAAACAACTCCGCCATTAGCTTTAATAATTTCTCTTACTCTCTCACCTGAAATAACTTCTACTTCAAGTAGTTCTTTAGTCATCTCTTCAATTGCATTACTATTGTCTCTTAACGATTGAAGAACGATTTCATATCTTTCGTTTAATACAGTTTTAATATGAGTATCAAGGTCTTTCGCCATATTATCAGAGAAATCTTTTTGTGTTTGACCACCTAAAAATTGATTTGACCTTTTTTCTAAAACCATTAATCCAGCAATATCACTCATACCATAAATAGAAGCCATAGATTTAACAATATCTGTTGCTCTTTCTAGGTCATTTCCAGCACCTGTACTAATCTCTTTGATAAATACTTCTTCTGCAGCTCGTCCACCTAATAACACGTCAACTTCAGCTATTAGTTCATGTTTTTGCATTAAATATTTATTCTCTTCAGGATTGTTAAGTGTATATCCTAAAGCTGCAAGTCCTCTTGGAACAATAGAAACTTTATTTACTTTTTTAGCACCTTTTGTAATCTCTGCAATTAATGCATGTCCAGATTCATGGTAAGCTACAATTTTTCTCTCTTTTGGAGATATTCTTCTTGATTTTTTTTCTAATCCAGCAATTTGTCTTTCTACTGCTTCTTTAAAATCAGAGTATGTAACTTCTTCTTTTTTTGCTCGTCCTGCTAATAGTGCTGCTTCATTAATAATATTTGCTAAATCAGCCCCTGCTAATCCAGCAGTCATACGAGCTACTTCAACTAAGTCAACATCTTTTCCAACTTTTACACCTTTGATGTGTACATTTAAAATCTCTTTTCTACCTTCAAAGTCAGGTTTATCAACTAAAACTTGTCTATCAAATCTTCCTGGTCTTAAAAGTGCAGGATCAAGAACTTCAGGTCTATTTGTTGCAGCAAGTACAATAACAGGCGCAGATTCTGTTGCGAATCCATCCATTTCTGCTAAAAGTTGATTTAGAGTTTGTTCTCTTTCATCATTTCCACCCATTGGTCCACCTGATGCTCTACTCTTTCCAATAGCATCAATTTCATCAATAAAAATAATTGCAGGTGCTACTTTTTTTGCTTGTTCAAATAGGTCTCTAACTCTTGAAGCTCCAACCCCAACAAACATTTCAATAAATGCAGAACCAGATACTGATAAAAATTCAACATCTGCTTCACCTGCAACTGCTTTTGCAAGTAGAGTTTTACCTGTACCTGGAGGTCCTACTAGTAAAACACCTTTTGGAATTTGAGCTCCAAGTTTTACATATCTATCTGGATCTTTTAAGAAATCAACAACTTCTTGAACTTCTTCTTTAGCCTCTTTATTTCCAGCCATATCTTCAAATTTTACATTTGGTTTTTCTGAGTTTATCATTTTTTTAGAAGATCCAATTCCTAGGATTCCTCCACTTCCACCACCCATAGATTTTGACATTCTTTTAGCTAGGAACATCCAAATTGCAAAGAATATAAATATAGGTAAAACCCAACCAAATAAAATATCAGCTAAAACATTTTCCTCATTAACTCCACCATAATCTATTCCATTCTTTTCTAACATAGGAATTAGTGTGCTATCTGGAACAACTCTTCTAGCCGTATAAGTTGTAATATCCGAACCATTTTGTTTAGATACAGCTTTAATATTAGTATTTCCAATTCCAACATATTGGATTTTTCCACTGCTAATTAAATTTTTTAAATCAGAATATGCAATAGTCTTATGTTTTGTTTGTCCAAATGCTTGGATATTTTGATTTGTTGCAGTTCCTCCTTGTTCTTCTGGAAACAAGGCTTTAAAAGCCATAATTGTTACAAGTGAAAATAAAACAAAAACTAACAACGGATTATTACTAAAAAAGTTATTATTATTGTTATTATTGTTGTTATTGTTGTTTTTGTCTTGTTTATTGTTTTTCTTATTTCTCAAACTAAACTCCTTTTTTTAATACAAGGGTAACCCATTCATTTTTTTGAATTACCTCAATTTGTTCTAAATCTTCAAATTTTTTCAATACTTTATTTAAATGATTATCTAATATCCCTGATAATACTAAGGTAGAACCCTCTTTTAAGCATTTTTTCAACTCTTTAGAAATCATTACTAAAACATCTGCAACGATATTTGCAATAACGAAATCATACTTCTTATTAGAAGCCATTGCACTTCCTGTCCATGCTTGAGAGAAATGTGCATTATTTAACAAAAAATTAGACTTTGAACTTTCAATACAGACTTCATCTGTATCACAAATATCAACTTTTGCACCTAATTTACTAGCTGCAATTGATAAAATACCACTTCCACACCCCACATCAAGAACTTCATATTCACTTTTCATATATTTTGAAATAGCTTCTAAACAACTATTTGTTGTCTCATGATGACCTGAACCAAATGATAGTGCTGGATTTATGATAATATCAATTTTATCATCTTTAGCTTCAATCCAAGATGGTCTTACAAAAAATTTACCAACTTCTACTGCTTTTACAGATTCTTGATACTTTTTTATCCAATCTTCATTTTTTTTCACTTTTAAAGAAGTAATACACTCAACTCCTAATGCTCTTGCAAACTCTTTTATTCCAAATTCAATATCTTCTAAATTCTCTTCACTTCTTGCAATAAGTCTGTTTTCTTCTATCTCAACTGCACCTTGAGTTAATTGAGTCAATAAATCTATGAACAACTCTTGTGAACTTTTAACATTTATAACTAACTCATAATAATTTTCTTTCACATATTGCCCTTTATAAAGTTTAATCTAATTTTGTAACTCATTTTCTGTAAAAAAACTTTCAATTGTATCTCTCATAATATCTGGTTCTTTTATTGTATTAATTATATCTCTAAACTCTGAGGCACCATTGTAGCCTTTAGAATAAGAATGAAGTAGTTTTCTAAACATTATTGCACCATGCTCACCATGGAACTTTAATACTGCATCATAATGCTCTAAGATAATAGCTTTTTTTATATCTTCACTTATATCTTCTACTTCATTTTTTAATTGATAAAAAATCCAAGGTTTACCAATAGCACCTCTTCCAATCATTAATCCATCTGCATTTGTATGAGCAAGAACTTCTTTAGCTTTTTTATAATCTTTTATATCACCATTTGCAATTACTGGAATTGAAACAGCATCTTTTATCGCTTTTATTGCATCATAATCAACTGGTGCTTTATATTTCCCCGCTCTTGTTCTTCCATGAACAGAAATAAAATCAACCCCACAAGATTCAACTGCTTTTGCAATATCAACTGGAATCTTTTCATTTACTCCAATTCGCACTTTCGCACTTGTGTAAAGTTTTTTATTATATTTTTTAACTGTTCCTAAAATCTCTTCTAATTTTTTCAAATCACCTAAAAGATTAGAACCACTTCCATGATTAAAAACTTTTGGTGCGGGACAACCACAATTTAAATCAATACCGTCAATACCTTCCATGTCATTGAGTATTTCAACTGCATCACGAACTAGTTCTGCCTTATTACCTGCAATTTGTACAAAATATGGATCTTCTGAAGGAGATTTCTCTATCATTTTAAAAGTTTTTTGAGAACTATAAACAAGTGCATTTGATGAAATCATTTCAGAAATAGTTAAATCCGCACCAAATTTTTTTACAACTGCACGAAAAGGTAAATCAGTATATCCAGCAAGGGGAGCCAACACTATTAAGGGTTGGCTAAAATCAAGTTTTTTCATATTATTTGTTATAACAAAGATTCTCTAAAGTATAATATTTACCTGAATCTTTTAAATCTAAAAGAGCTCTAAAAGATTGGTATTCTTCTTTTTTATAACCATTTAAAGTCTCTCTAACCTTGTCAATCATTTCGTATTCAAATAAAACAACTAAATATGCATCCATTGCTAATTCATTATCATTTGAAATTGTTTCGAACATTTTTATAAGTTCATCTGGTTGAACAGATTTTTTATACAGTTTAGCAAATGTTAAATAATCTTCTTTATCAAACTCAACATCTTTTATATATTTAATTATTGTGTCATGTTCTAATGCAAAATCAGAATTCTCAGAATCTTTTTTCATAAGTTCTATCAACATCTCTTTATCAAGTTTTAAACCATCTAGAAGTTTTTTAATTGTTGTCATAGTCTTATTTTCTACTACATTAAAAAATGCAGCTTTTACAATTTTATCTGAAAAATCTTTTGATTTTTTCAAAACATCAATTGCATAATCAACATCTTCATTTACTTTATTTAAAATATTTTTTTGTGCAATTTGTCCATTTTTGTTAAATTTAAAAGACTTATCACTTACATACTCTCCTGAATTGATTTTAATCATATTATTTACAATAGTTTTAATATCATTATTTGAAGATTCAAAATTTTCAACTTTCGGAGATAATTTCATTTGTGCTAAAATATCTGCTAATTCCTTTAATGCTTTTTGTTTAAATTTTTTATTAGAATTATTTCCTAATAATAAATCTTTAAAAAACTCAATTATATTCTCTTCATCTTTTTTTATAGCACTTGCTTGTAAATAGTTTTTAAAACCATAAAAAACTATATGTAAGATAGTTACTAAAAAAAGTACAACAAGAGGCAATATAACCCAAACTGCTATTGGTAAAGCAAGTGAATAATCTAAAATACTTACTGTAAAATTACCTGTTTGTATACTAAAAACAAATATATAAACTGCGATTATTAACAACAATGAAAAAGCTATATATTTTTTAAGTCCCATAAATTATCCTTTAGATTTAATTATTCTCACTCTCATAAATCTCTCTACAAGGTGTACAAAATTTTGCAAATGGTTTTGCTCTTAATCTTCCAATTGCAATAGATTCATCACACATTTCACAAATACCATAAGTCTTGTTATCTATTCTTTTAAGTGCATCTTCAATCTCACTTAACTCTTTAGATTGTTGATTCGCAATAATCCCCTCTTTGAACGAATCACTTGAAACCTCAGCATAATCATAATCATCATTACACTCTGAATTTTTTAAAGAATCTAGACTGTCTCTACTCCCCTGAATATTTTTTTCTATTAATTCTTTTCTTTCTGCTAAAATAATTTTTAACTCATCTATTTGTTTTGTATTCGCCACTTTTAACCCTTAATCTAAAAATTTCGACATTATACTCAAAATTATCTAAATTATTTATGATAGGGATGGTTATTATTTATACACAAAGCTCTAAAAATTTGTTCTAGCAACACTATATTCGCTATTTTATGAGCAAATGTAAGTTCACTTAAACTAATTTTTTTATCACATTTATGTAAAAAAGATGTTTCAAATCCAAAAGCACCACCAATAAAAAAGTTAATTACTGCATTATTTTGTAACAACTGTGCAAATTCATAACTATCAACTTTCTTTCCTAAAACATCTAATGCAATATTATACCCATTATTTAAAAAAGGTTCAAAAACTTCACTATAAGATTTCTTTGCTTCTATATCTGAAATAGTTTGAGCTTTTCCAATTTTTTTATTAAATAAGTTATATATTTCAACTTTTGCATACTTTGAAGACATCTTTATAAAATCTTCAATAATTTTATTAAACTCATCATTTGAAGATTTTGCAATTTGATAGATATTTATTTTAATCATATAAATTTGACCCTACTACATTAAAAGAGATATTTGCTATTGATTCAGCAATCTTTACACCACCTATAGCACAAACTGGATGTTTTGAGATCTTTGCAAGATAAGATATCTTATTACCTAACATTACATTCACATCTTTCGTTGTGGTTATTCTGTAAGCTCCAAGTCCTATCATATCTAAATCCAAATTATTTGCTTCTAATATCTCTTTTTCATTGTGTGTAGAAAGACCCAAAAGCTTATTTCCAATTTTTTTTCTTATTAATTTTACAACTAATTGTTTATTTGAATTAATTTTTTCAAAATCTTCTTGTCCTAAATGTAAACCATCACAATATTGTACTAAAGCTATCTCATCATTAATAATAATTGGAATATTTGTTTTACTTTTTAAATAAAAAAGATTTTCTTTTTTTGTTTCAATATTAGAAAATTTATCTCTATATTGAATAATTTTTGCATCAAATTTCGAACAAAGTTCTAAAAATCTTTCAAGGGAGATATTTTTATTTTGTAGAGTTTGAAAGTCACATAAAGCATATAACTCATTTGAAAAATTTTTAGGATTAAATCCCAAAAGTTCTTCAAAACGATTTTTATTCATTAACTAACTTGAATAGTATTACTTGAAAACATTGTTAATAAATCAGAAAGTGTTTTTTTCATATCTGCTCTATTAACAACCATATCAATAGAACCTTTTTCAAGTAAGAATTCAGCTCTTTGGAAACCTTCAGGTAAATCTGCTCCAATAGTTTGCTTAATAACTCTTTGACCTGCGAATCCAACTAATGCACCTGGTTCTGCCATAATAATATCACCTAAAAAAGCAAATGAAGCAGAAACTCCACCCATAGTAGGATCAGTTAAAACTGAAATATAAGGAAGTCCCGCAGAATCAAGTTTTTTTAGTGCAGCAGAAGTTTTAGCCATTTGCATTAGGGCAAATGTTGATTCTTGCATTCTAGCACCTCCAGAAGCAGAAACAATAATAACACCTTGTTTCTTTTCTAGTGCACGATTTACACATCTAACAATCTTTTCACCCTCAACAGAACCTAAACTTCCACCCATAAAAGCAAAATCAAAAATTGCCATTTGAACACCAACACCATTGATAGTACATTCACCACTTACAACAGAAGAGTCTCTTCCTGTTTTTTTAACAGCTTCATCAACTCTTTTTTTATAAGATTTACTATCAACAAAGTTTAATGGATCATTTGGAATTAAGTCATTATCATATTCAACAAAACTATTTTCATCACATATAATTTCGATTCTTCTTTTAGCACCAATTCTCATGTGAAAGTTACATTTAGGACATATATTGTTTTGAGACTCTACTTCCTTAAAAAACATCAAAGAACTACATTCAGGACACTTTATCCAATGGCTTGGTGCATCTTTTTTTGTCGGTTGTTCTTTTTTACTATCAAATTTTATTTTATTAAATAAATTCTTCAAATCCATTATATATCCTTCTTAAAACTATTTTTTCAAACTTATAAACTTGTCCAATTCATCAAGTTGTTCCCAAGGATAATCCTCTTGTCCAACTTGACCTCGTGCTGCTACATCTGCATAAAGAAAAGTATCTGCACTTGGTTTATCTAAATTGAATTTTTTCGTAATCCAGTTTGGAGTTAACGAAAAACTATCATGTACAAAAGTAGATAAAATATCATCATTTAATCCATCAATACAAGTCCCACAAGTATCAACTGAAATTGAAGTTGGTTTAGCAACACCAATTGCATAAGATAATTGAACAATTGCTTTTTTAGCAATTCCAGAAGCAACAATATGTTTTGCTATCCAACGTCCTGCATATAATCCACTTCTATCGACTTTTGTATAATCTTTACTTGACTGAGCTCCACCACCAATTGGTGCATATCCTCCAAAAGAATCAACAATAAGTTTTCTTCCTGTTAATCCTGAATCATGTAAAGAAGAGTGTGATACATATTTTCCTGTTGGGTTAATATGAATAATAGTTTTTTCTAAATCAAATAACTCTTTTGGTAAATTTGTCTCTTTAATTAATCCTAAGATTAATTTTCTTACTGTATCTATATTCATAGAAGATACACAAGGAGCCGAAACAACGATAGTATGAATATGTTTTGGTAAACAATTTTCAAAGTTCTCTTTTGTTTCATAATCAACTGTAACTTGTGTTTTAATATCCACACCTAAAACATCTGGATTAGCTAAGGCATAAGTATAAACCTTTTCCATAAGCATTCTTGCATATGTAATTGCACTTGGCATAAAGTTTGATGTTTCACTATTTGCATAACCAAACATAATTCCTTGATCACCAGCACCAGTTTCACCATCAACTTGATCAACACCTTGATTAATATCAGGAGATTGTCTATTTAATAAAACTTGTACATTTACATCATCAGGGTGTAAACACTCCTCTTTTGTAAAATGAGGATGACCATTATATCCAATTTTTGCTAATGCTTCAATTACTAAATCTTTATAATCTTGTTCAGATAAATTTGTAGCTGAAGTAACTTCTCCACCAATAACAACATGTTTACCTGCAACAAAAACCTCTGAGGCAACTCTACTTTTGCTATCTCCGATAATTAACTTATCAACTATACTATCTGCTATAATGTCTGCACACTTATCAGGGTGACCTGGGCTTACTACTTCACTAGTAAATAAATATTCTGTTTTGTTTTCCATCTTTGTTTTCCATTCCTTTGTTTTCCAACCAAGAGAAAGTTTTGTTTAGCATGCTTGGCAATTGTAAACGAAACTTCACTTTGTATCGTTTTCCATTCTTTTGTTTTCCATTTTCGTTTTCCAACTAATTAAAGTTAAAATAAAAAATAAAATTAAAAGCTTGAACACTTTTATAAAAAGTTACGAATTTTATCCAAAATTTACTTTTATAACTTTAAACTATATTGTAATTAGTATTTTTAAGAAAACCTTTTACTCGACCGTTACTGACTTTGCTAAGTTTCTTGGCATATCTACATCATTTCCAAGTCTTACTGATATCTCCATTGAAAATAGTTGTAATACAACTAACATCTCAAAAAATTCTAACATATAATGATCATACTTATTTGTTTTTATATAATCATCTGCTAATTCAAAATCAAGGGGTGAGATAGCACAAATTGTACTATCTCTTGCACTTAGTTCTTCTACATTTGATTTGATTTTGTCATATAGCAAATTTTGAGGCATTAAAGCTATTGTAAAAAGTTCTGGATCGGCTAAAGCTATTGGTCCATGTTTCATCTCACCTGCTGGATAACCTTCTGCATGTAAATAAGATATCTCTTTTAATTTAAGTGCCCCTTCTAAAGCAAGAGGAAAAAATACATCTCTTCCAATAAAAAAGAACCCATGACCGTGAAGATATCTTTTTGATAATCTTTTTGTTTTTTCATGTGTATAATCATAAACTTTAAGTGACTTTGGAACTTCTCTTAAGGCTTTTAATTCACTATTTAAATCTTCAATACTAATTGAATTTTTATATTGTGCAAAATAAAGTGCCATCATCCATAAAACTACTGTTTGAGTAGAAAATGCTTTTGTTGAAGCAACTCCCTTTTCAATACCAGCTCTTGTTAAAACTGAATAATTAGCAACTCTTGTCATAGATGAGTTATCTACATTACAAACTACAATTGATTTAAGGCCCTCTTTATTTGCCATTTTTAAAGCTTCTAAAGTATCAGCTGTTTCACCACTTTGTGAGATAACTATAAAAAGTGTATTCTTATTTAAAAGAGGTTCTTTATATCTAAATTCACTTGCAATTTCAACACTACATCTAACCTTTGTTAATCTTTCAAACAAATATGAAGCTGTAAGTCCTGCATGAAAAGATGTACCACAAGCACAAATTTTAATCTCTTCAATTCCTTCAATAATAGAAGAATCAAACTCTTCAAAATCAACCTTTTCATCACACATTCTTCCAAGCATTGCGTCACTTGTAACTATACATTGTTCATGAATCTCTTTTTCCATAAAAAATCTATATCCATCTTTTTGTGCAAATTGTTTTGATGTAGGCAATACTCCCCAAGAAACTCTTTGTTCATCAAAAAATTCTATTCGATTTGCACTTGCTACTCCTCCACAACCATCTTCTAAATATACAACTTCATTTGCTAGTCCTATTAATGGGGCATCTGAAGAAGCAAATAATACTTCATTTTCTTCATTACCACGAGCTATAATTAATGGAGACCCATGTTTAAAAAAGTATATATCATTTGGACAAGATTTTGAAATCAAAAGTATAGAAAAAGCACCTTCTAATCTTTTTATTGTATTTTGAAAAGAAGTCTTGCAATCATTTAATTTGTTATTATAAAATTCAAACAAATGAACGATAACTTCAGTATCTGTTTGTGATACAAACTTATGACCAGCTGCTTGTAACTCTTCTTTTAACTCTTTATAATTTTCTATAATTCCATTATGTACAACATAAGAGTATTCTCCTAAATGAGGATGTGCATTTAATTCTGTTGGTTTTCCATGTGTTGCCCATCTAGTATGCCCTATTCCTAAATGGTAAGTGTGATTTGTTTTTACTTTTTGCTCTAGATTCTTTAACTTTCCTAAGGCTTTAAATACTTCTATTTTGTCATTATTTAATAGGGCAATTCCTGCACTATCATAACCTCTGTATTCAAGCTCTTTTAAACCATCTAATAAAATATCTTCTGTTTTTTTATTTCCAATGTAACCAACAATTCCACACATAAATTAGCCTTTTTAATTTTAAAGTGATATTGTACAAAAAAATAGATGATATATTACTTTTAGCATTTTTTGATACAATTCTTTTTTATTTCAAGGAGTTACTATCAAATCATTTTTAAAAATTGACAAAGATATTTTTTTCTCTACTTGTGAAAATTGTGAGGCTAGATGCTGTGATGGAAGAAAAGGAAGTATTTACTGTCAAATAATTCTTGAAGATTTTGAAAATGTGTATAAAAACTTTCCCATTTTATTTACTTTTGGAGATATGGGATACTTAAAAGCTACTATATTATTAAGTGATGGAAAAAGTTTATGCCCTTATATTGAAGACTTTAAATGTACCATTTATGAAAATCGACCAACAGTTTGTAAAGCCTATCCTCTTAGTACAAATATTGATAATGTAGTTTATTATGATATTAATTGTCCAGGAATTTCTGAAGTTGGAAGTGATCTTGTAAAAAATGGAAAAGTTTCACCCTCTTTTGACTCATATATTTTTGATGATTATCAAACAAGATATATAAATACCCATAGAAAACTTGAAAATTTTAACAATTTTGATGATTTTAAACTAGTAACTACAATCAATAATATTAAATTTTATAAATATATTGGAAAAGAAATAAACCCCTATATTACGATGCATTTAGACTCTTTAATTCATTTAAAAAAGTATAATATATAGGTATAAGTTTTACTTTAAGTTTATATTTGGATATAATTACATTATCCAAAGCAATATGGAGGTTTAAATGAGAGTACTTCTACAGTGGTAGAATTTATACCAAAATTTATTGTTAATCTTTAAAAATTAAAAAGCTTTATTTTACCAAAGCTTGAGTTTACAAAGTTTGTAAGCTTCAAAAGTTAAAAAGGTCCTTTATAAAAAGGGCCTTTTTTTATGTCTATACTAAAAAGGGAAGGATTATTAAAAATAATCCTTTTGATATAAGAGAAAAAGTAAAAATAGATTAAGTCTATTTTTACATCATTCCACCCATACCTCCCATTCCGCCCATACCACCCATATCTGGCATAGCAGGAGCAGATTTTTCTTCTTTTATATCTGTTACTGTAGCTTCTGTAGTTAATAATAATGAAGCAACTGAAACAGCATTTTGCATTGCGATTCTTCCAACTTTTGCAGGATCTACGATTCCAGCTTCAAACATATCTACATATTCACCACTTGCAGCATTGAATCCAATATTTTCATTTTCTGATCTTTCTACTTCATTTACAACAACACCAGCATCAAATCCAGCATTGATTGCAATTTGTTTCATAGGTGCTTTAATAGCTCTTAAAACAATAGCAGCTCCGATAGCTTCGTCACCTGTAAGGTCAAGTTTAACTTTTGCAGCAGCTCTGATTAATGCAGCTCCACCACCTATTACAATACCTTCTTCAACAGCAGCTCTTGTTGCACTTAAGGCATCATCAACTCTATCTTTTTTCTCTTTCATTTCAGTTTCACTAGCAGCCCCAACTTTAATAACTGCAACTCCGCCACTTAGTTTTGCAAGTCTTTCTTGTAGTTTTTCTTTATCATAATCACTAGTTGTATTTTCAATTTCTGATTTTATTTGAGCTACTCTACCATTTACAGCTTCAGTACTTCCTTCACCATCTACGATAGTTGTATTATCTTTATCAATCACAACTTTTGCAGCAGTTCCAAGTACATCAATTCCACAAGTATCAAGTTTCATACCTAATTCTTCTGATACAACTGTACCATTTGTAAGAACAGCGATATCTTGTAGCATAGCTTTTCTTCTATCACCAAAACCTGGAGCTTTTACAGCTGCTATGTTTAATGAACCTCTTAATCTATTTACAACTAAAGTTGCTAATGCTTCACCATCAACATCTTCTGCAATAATTAATAAAGGTCTTCCAGCTTGATTAACAGCTTCTAAGATTGGTAACATCTCTTTTAAGTTAGAGATTTTTTTATCATATAATAAAATATATGGATTAGCTAATTCTGTAATCATTTTTTCAGAATTTGTTACGAAATATGGAGATAAGTATCCTCTATCAAATTGCATACCTTCAACTACTTCTAATTCATCAGAAATACCTTTTGCTTCTTCAACAGTAATAACTCCATCTTTCCCAACTTTTTCCATAGCTTCTGCAATCATTGAACCAATTGCATGATCAGAGTTTGCAGAGATAGTAGCAACTTGTTCTATTTCAGTTTTATTTGCAACAATTCTTGATGCTGCTTTTAAATTAACTAAAATAGCTTCAGTAGCTTTATCCATACCTCTTTTTAAAATAATAGGGTTAGCTCCTGCTGTTACATTTCTCAATCCTTCTTTAAAAATAGAGTGAGCTAAAACAGTAGCTGTTGTAGTTCCATCTCCTGCTTCATCAGCAGTTTTTGAAGCAACTTCTTTTACAAGTTGTGCTCCCATATTTTCTAATGTATCTGCTAATTCAATCTCTCTTGCAACAGAAACACCATCTTTTGTGATTGAAGGGGCACCGAAAGATTTTTGTAATAATACATTTCTTCCTCTAGGTCCCATTGTAACTTTTACTGCATCTGCTAATTTCTCAACACCTGCATATAATCTATTTCTTGCTGAATCACTAAATAATACTTCTTTTGCCATTACATAACTCCTATAATATTTTCAATTTCTAATACTAAATAATCTTGTCCATCTAAAGTGAACTCTGTACCTCTATATTGTTCAAATACAATAGTATCACCCTCTTTTAATTCTGTTACTTCTGAACCAATTGCTTTTACAACAGCAGTATTTGGTTTTTCTTTTGCTGAATCAACTAAAATGATTCCACTTGCAGTTTTTGATTCTACTTCAGTTCTTTCTACAAGAACCCTTTTCCCTAGTGGTTTAAATGTCATTATATACTCTCCTATCAAGTTTCTTTATAAATTTTGTAAGTTTTAGCACTCTATTTTTTTGAGTGCTAAATTGTAATAAAATTTTTGATTTTTGTCAAGTAAATTGAGTAAAGATGACTAAGAGTTTGTGAAGTATTTTATTTATGTCTATTTATATATTTTTTTAATAAATTATTAAGTGAATTATACAAATTTTCATCTAAAGAGTTTAAACTAACTTCACATTTTAATGCAAGTTCATTTGCAGCCATAATTGCACCTTCAAGTCCAAGTAAATTTACAAAAGAGTTTTTTGATCCATCATTATGTGTAGTTTTTCCAGCTTCTTGTGAACTTTGTGTTTCATCTAAAATATCATCTTGAATTTGAAACAAAAGTCCAATATCTATTCCAAAATTGTAAAGCTTTTCTTGAGTAACTAAATCATAGTTAGCGATAATCGCACCCATTTTTAAACTAGCTGCTATTAATTTTGCAGTTTTATGTATATGCAAAAATTCAAGTTGAGCAAGCTCAAGTTTTTGGTTCTCAAAAAAGCAATCAATAGCTTGACCAATAATCATTCCATCAATTCCACCATCACTTGCCAATACTTTTATACACTCAATTTTAACATCACTATCTAATGGCGCATTTGCAATTTTATTAAAAGCTTCAGTATTTAAAGCATCACCTACAAGAATAGCTGTTACCTCATCAAACTTTTTATGTAAAGTTTCAAATCCTCTTCGTAAATCGGCATCATCCATTGCAGGTAAGTCATCATGCACTAAAGAGTAAGTATGAAGCATCTCTAACCCTAAAGCTACAGGAAGAGCACTTTTAACAAGAAGGGAATTTTTTGAATTTACAATTCCTAATAAAAGCATAGGTCGAAATCTTTTACCTCCAGCATCCATCATCAAACTCAAGGCCTCTTCAAAATGAGGATGAAAAGTTTTTGATACTGGAAGGTTAGATTTTAAATAGTTTTCAAAAGTTTCTAAAAGTCTGTTCATTATTTATTTTGACCAAATGATCCCATACCACTCATCATGTTCATAGCCATCATTTTTTTATTTTCATCTGATTGTTTTATTACATCATTCATAGCAGAAATTAGTAAAATTTGTAGAGAGTCTTTATCTTCAAGTAAAGAGTCATCAATTTGTAAATCAATAACTTCAGAATTTCCATTTATTGATAATTCAACCATTCCTCCACCTGCTTTTGAGGTAAAGATTTTTGAAGCATTATCTTCTTTTGCTTTTTCGCTCATATTTTGAACTTGACCCATAATATCATTTAGATTAAGTTTACTTAAATCTATTCCATCAAACATGATCACTCCCAATTAATTCATTTGTTATAGTAGTTACATTATTTTTTTCATCTACAAGCACAACTATTGGCTTATAGTTTTCTAATTCTTTTTCACTATAAGAAGCATAAGCAATGACAATTATTTTATCACCAACTTCTACTTTTCTAGCTGCGGCTCCATTTAGACACATGTCTTTACTTCCAGCTTTTCCTTTTATAACATAAGTGGCAAATCTTTCGCCATTATTTACATTTACTATTTCTACTTTTTGTCCAACTCTTAAACTTGATGCGTTCATAAGTTCTTCATCAATTGTAATTGAGCCTACATAATTCAAATTTGCATCAGTTACTGTTGCTCTATGAATTTTGCTATAAAGCATATCAATTGTCATAATTCCTCTTTTATTTTGTTAAATTAATAGGTTCACCCCCAAAACTGTTCTGGAATAACAAATTCTTGAACAGGGGTTCCACCTATTATATGTTCTTGCACAATTTTATCTATTTTTTCCTTAGATAATTTGCAGTACATTGTATGTCCTGGTTCTACTAAAAGAACAGGACCCATTTGACATCTTCCAAGACATGAAGTTCTAATTGCTTGCACAGGTCCCATTAAACCTTTTTCCATCATTTTTTGAGCTAAATAATTAAATAAATCTCTATTATCTTCTGTTACACAGCTAGGTTTTGGCATCCCAGGAGGTGCGCTTTGTTCGCATTTGAACATATAGAATGTTGGTTGGGGGATAACTGGCATTTCCATTTTTCTTCCTTATTGTCATATTTTCAATAATTCTATCCAATAAATATTAAAGACTTCTAAAAACTATTTTTTTAATAAACTCTTAAAAGCTAAGATAATATACTTTATTTCTAAAAAAACAAAGGTGTAAAATGAAAAAAATCTTTATCTTAGCAATTTTAGCTATTTCAGTTTTTGCTGCAAATCCTGTAGCAATTTTAAAAACAACTCAAGGTACAATTGAAATTGAGTTAAGACCTGATATGGCTCCACTTGCAGTTGAAAACTTTACAACTCATGCAAAGAATGGTTATTACAATAATCTAATTTTTCACAGAATTATAAAAGATTTTATGATTCAAGGTGGTGATCCAACAGGTACAGGTAGAGGTGGTGAATCAATTTGGGGGAAACCATTTAAAGATGAGTTTGCGCCAAATGCAGTGTTTGATAAACCAGGAATTTTAGCAATGGCAAATTCAGGTCCTAATACAAATGGAAGTCAATTTTTTATAACTACTGTTCCAACTTATTGGTTAAATGGTAGACACACAATTTTTGGATATGTAAAAAAAGGTATGGATGTAGTGAAAAAATTAGAAAATGTCCCGACAAATGGTCAATATCAAGGTAATAAACCTCTAACAGAGCAAAAAATTATTTCTTTAGAGATAAAATAAAATCTTACTTTCCATTATAAATTTTTGAAAGAGTTTTTGAGTCAACAAGACTCATAACTCTTTTTTCTAAATCCTCAATTCTGTCTCTTTTTTCTTTTGCTTTTTCTTCCCAATATTTGACTTTTTCTAGTAGTACTTTTTTATCTACTGAAGTATGTGTAGATTTAACTTTTTTTAACTCTTTTTCTAAATGTTCAACTTCTAAACTTGAAGCAGTTCTTAATTGACTTACTTTTTTCTGAGAATTAAGAATAAGCTTTTCCATATTATCTCTTAATCTTTTAATTTCAATTTTCAAATTCGCATTATCTTTTTGAATTTTTAAGACATCAATACCTTTTATATCACTTATCTCACTCTTCTCATATTTATTAACCTTTGATGTCAAGATTTTAATGTCATCTTTATATTTATCTAATAGTTTTAAATATTTTTCGTTATCTAATTCTGTTTTTCTAAGCTCATCAAAAAGTTGCTTAACTTGATTTTCAAGTTCATTTATTTGTACATTGTTTTTAGCAAAAGTCTCTTTTGTTCGAATAAAAATATCACTTTTTTCTTTCATTAAAGCTACTTCAACTTCCTTTTGTTTTTTAATGTCTTGTGTTATATCACTTTGAATAATCATTGAGCCATTGATATTACCATCTTCATCATGGGAAGGGATTATAGAAGAATCCAAAATCAAGATATTATTATCTTTTGTAATTTGTTTTAGCTTTCCTTTCCACATTTTATTATCTAAAATCTTTGCAAACATATTATTATAGATTTTTATATTCATATCATGATACTTTAAACTTGAAAACTCTTTTCCTATAAGTTCAGTTTTTGAAAAACCTGATATTTTACAAAAATGAGAGTTTACATAAGTTATATTCATTTGAATATCCGTTTTTATTACTATACTGTTTACATCAATTGCTTCTTTGTATAAAGAGAGCTCTTTATTTTTAGTTTTAATGATTTTTTTAGAGGATAAGTGTTCTGCAAACTCACTAATAGATTCCAATAAGGCTCTTATATCAATTGGTTTTACAATATAATTAACTACTTTTAATTTTATAGAATCAATCAAAAATTCTTTATCTGAGTATGCAGTTGAGAATATTACTCCCACCTCTTTATCAAAATTTCTAATTTCTTTTATCATATCAATACCAGACATCTTGGGCATATTAATATCACTAATTATAAGATCAATTTTTTTATGATTTTTTTTAAATACTTCTAAACCCATAACACCATTACTAGCACAAAAAACTTGGGAAAAAAAATTTGTAAGTAAAGAAGCTAATTCTGTTCTCATCAGATCATCATCTTCTACATATAAAATAGTGATTTCTTTTAATAAAGTCTTATCTAAAGACATTTAATTTATCTTTTTTTGATTAATTAACTCAATAAATTTTATAAAATCAAATGGTTTAAGTAAATAATCCTTTACACCATAACTTTCAGCTTCTATTTTATATTTAGCTTCAGTATGAGCTGTCATAATAATAATTTCCAAGTGGGGATATAAAACTTTGGCTTCTTTAATCATCTCTAAACCATTCATCACTGGCATGCTTATGTCAGTTACCACTATATCTATTTCACTAGAGTGTTCTTTTAAAACCTCTAGTCCTTCTTGTCCATTTTTGGCTAGAAGAAAGTTTACTTCTAATTTTTTTAGTGTTTCAGCAATAATATCCAACAAATCTTTTTCATCTTCTACAAAAAGAAATCTTAGTTTTTTTAGCTTATTAATACTTTCTTGTAAACTTTCTGACATCAGTCACCTTTTTTATTCTAATTCTGCTTTGCTAACAACAGTTTCAATGTCCATTATTACTAACATTTCATTATTATGCAGTCTTACAAAGCCTTTTAGATATTTTGCAGGAATTGATGAACCTATTTCAGATACTGGAGATAAAGATGTTAAGTCAAGTCTTTGTACATCATCAACTTTATCAACAACAATGCCAATCATTCTTTTATCTTCTGTTACAACAGCAATTACAGCTGTATTTTGATTATTTACAATCTCACCTGTTTTAAATTTAATTCTTAAATCCACAACAGGAACAACTTCACCTCTTAAATTAATAAGCCCTTTTATATATGTAGGAACATTTGGCAAAACAGTTATCATCTCTGGATAAGTCAAAATTTCCCTAATTTTAGGTAGCTCAATTGCGTATTGCATAGAACCTAATACGAACTTCATATACTCACTTGTGTTAGCGTAATCAATTACGGCATTGTCTTTATTTTTATTTTCCATATGAACTGAACTCCTATTAATAGTGTGTTACCATTTTTTGTTATATTTTACTATATTTAGCTTAAATTTTATATATTTTTAATATCTAAAATATTACATCTAACTTTCAATTTTGAACTTTCTAATATTATTTCTTCATTAACTTGTACATTATCTAAACTAATAACTTGATTATTTTTTGAAATTTGAACATATCCATCTTTTATTTTCTTGTCTGGATGAGCTGATTCATAAGCAGTTTTTAGATAAGTCAATTCATTTTGCTTTTGTCTTAATATTTGAGATAAAGCATTAGAAAAGTTTGATTTCAAATAATCTATCTCTTTTTGAATAAATGAAAATTTCTTGTCTAATGAGTGTTGCTCAAAATATTTTCTGTAATTTAATAATACTTGTTCTTTATTATAAAGAACTCTTTTAAATCTATTTTCAAATTCTACTTGTAAATTATCCAAATATTGAAGATGTTCATTTTTATCAGGAAGTGCTATCTCCATGGCATTTGAAGGAGTTGCGGCTCTAACATCTGCTACAAAATCAGAAATTAAAAAATCAACTTCATGTCCAACTGCTGATATTACAGGTGTTTTTGCTTCATAAATAGCCCTTGCTACAACTTCTTCATTGAAAGCCCAAAGGTCTTCAATACTTCCTCCACCTCGTCCCACAATCATCACATCACAGTTTAAACTATCAGCTTTTTTTATTGAGTTTACTATATCAAATTTTGAAGCTTCACCTTGAACTAAAGTAGGAATTAAAATAAGATTTGCCAAAGGCCATCTATTTTGTGCAACTTTTTTCATATCTTCAATAGCAGCACCCGTAGGAGATGTTACCATTACAATATTTTTAGGATATTTTGGAAGAGTTTTTTTAATGTTTGAATCAAAAAGTCCCTCTTTTTGAAGTTTTTCTTTTAATTGCTCAAAGGCAAGAGCAAGTGAACCTTGACCATCTGGGTCAATTTTTGTACACATTAATTGATAATTTCCTCTTGGAATATATGCAGTGATACTTCCAGAGATTATAATTTTCATGCCTACTTCTAATCTGAACTTTAAATATTGAGCATTTCCCCTAAACATTACACAAGAGATTGTAGAGTTTTCATCTTTTACAGAGAAATATATATGTCCTGAAGAGTGATATGTCAAGTTAGAAATTTCCCCTTGAACATATACACCAATAAAAGTAGTTTCAAGTAAAGACTTGATTTGATTGTTTAGTGTTGAGACACTAATGGCTTGATTCATATGTTAAATCAAACCTTTCTTGCAATAAATAGTGTTGAAATATTCATTGAAAAGCCTTTTACATAAATAGGTTCCAATCCTGCTTCTTTTAACTCTAAACATAAATTATCTTGAGTTAAGAACTCATCAATTGAAGTTGGTAAATATGTGTATGCTTCTTTGTTTTTTGAAATAATTCCACCTACCGTTGGTAAGATTTTATTTAAATAAAAATCTGTTAGATAATCAAGTGGAGAGTTTTTTTCATTTTTTGTAAACTCTAAAATAACTAAAAGTCCATCTTTTTTTAGAGTTCTTGCAAATTCATGGAAAGCTTCTTGTCTTTTAACAACATTTCTAATTCCATAAGAAATAGAGATAATATCTGCTACTTCACTATCAAAAGGAAGTAATTCAGCACCAGCTTCAATAAACTCTACACTTGGTAGTTTTACCCTTGCCACATCCATCATTCCAACACTTGGATCTACTCCAACTCTATTTTGAATCTCTATTGCATTTTTATCTGCTACTTTTTGCCAAGTAGTAAGCATATCACCTGTACCACAAGCCACATCAATTATCTTTTCTATTTTGTTTTTACCATAAAAAGAAAAAGCTAAATTACAAGCTTTATTTCTCCAAGTTTTATCAATCCCCATACTCATAACTCTATTTGCTACATCATAAGTTCCTGCTATGTCATTGAACATTGATACTATTTTTTCTTGTTTACCCATTATAAATATCCCTATTATTTAAATAAAAAAACTCCAGCAAGTAAGCCTCCAATAAATCCAACATTTAAAACTACTAATAATTTTAAAACATCTAATTTTTTGTCTTTTTCTTGCATAAGTTTCAATAAATGCTCTTGCATTTTTAAAGCTTCGTTAAATTTTTTACTTGATTTATCTATATCATCAGTTGATTTTTTAAGTGTTAATTCTGTTAACTCTAATTTTTCAACAAGCTCTTTTGCTTGTTTGAAACTCATATCACTCATGTTATTTTTTTTCTAGCCATTTATCCAAATCTTTAAAGATTGGATTTAATACATTTAAAACATAATCTTGTGCTTCTGATTGTACTCTTCTAAAAAATATATATTTCTTTGCACTTGCAACATCACCAGCTTCTTTTGCTTTTAATGCTTTTTCCCTAAAGTCAGTATTATTGTGTGCCATTTCCCAAACTGTACTACCTAAATATCTGCTCATTGTAATTACTTTATCATTTTTAACTGTAAAGTATTTTGGATCTTTCATAAAATCATACATTACTGTATTTGAAGCTAAGTATTTATGCCCAAAGAAATTTATAAATTGTTCTTCCACATAATCTTTTTCCATGGATATTGCACGATTTAAGGCAAAAATAATATTTTCATCAGGACTTTGTTCTATTTTTCTTATTTTTTTCATAGTCGCAATTGCATTTTTTCCATCAAGTTCACCATCACCTAAAGGAATAATCCATTTCAAATTTCCAAAAGAACCCACTTTTTTAATCTCTTCTAAAACTAATGATGAAGTCTTATTTCCACCAACATCTATAATTATTTCATGATTATCATCCATTAAAATAAGCTCATCCAAATCACTTACTTTGTTTGTTCTTAACATTCTTTTATTTACTATTTGCGTTGTTGTAAATGATTGACTATCATTATTCTCATCATCAATTTCTATGTAAGTAATCTTTTTTCCATGCTTTTTATACAAATATGGAGCTATTACTTGCATAGCAACTGTTGATTTTCCAACGCCACCTTTAGTTTGAGGAATAATAATCATTTTTATAAATCCTTTAAGACTTTTTTTGATTTTTCATGAATTCTACAATTTTGCCATGAAATCTACAATATATCATATTTAATGTAATGTCATAATCATAAAGCGAGTCAATTTTATCGAAATTTTCATTAATTCCATATTCTAACCAAGCTTTGAGATCATCATAACTTTCAAACTCATATCCAAAAGTTTTGACTAGTCTATTGGTGTAAGAATCAACAACCATCTCTTCTTTATGACAAGCATAACACAAAATTGCATCACAAGTTTCTGCCCCAATTCCCTTTTGAGAAAGTAACCAATCTCTATATACATTTTGTTTAAAAGTTTCAAAATCTCCAAACTCTTCAAGTATATTTTCACATATTTTTTTGATTCTTACTGACTTTTGATTTTTAAAACCACTTGGAGTAATTGCAGATATTAAAACATCTGTATCAACTGTTGAAAGCTTTTCTAAATCAAAAAGTTGTAGTTTTCTTAAATTTTCTAAAGATTTTTCTACATTTGTCCATTTTGTATTTTGTGTTAAAATTGCACCTATAAAAACTTCAAAATCACTGTTTGTTGGCCACCAGTATTTATACTTTGAATCTATTAAATTTTTTGCATTTAAAAAAATATATAAATCAAATGAGTTTAAAATACTATTCAAAAAGTGCCTTTGTAATTATCTCTTCATCTTTGTCACATAATATTTTTATTTTAAAAGCATCTTTTGATTTACCATCTTCTAAATCCATCACAAGAACTTGTAAAATAGATTTGCATGAGCTTGAAATAGTAAAATGCCCACCTAAACCAGTTGTTGCTTTATCTATTGGATTTTTTGCATCCATTCCTATGACATTGTCTCTGCAACCAGTTAATCCAATATCACTTAAATATGTAGTTCCATCAACTATTTGTAAATCATCAGTTCCCACATGAGTGTGAGTTCCACAAATACCACTTACTTTTCCATTAAACATCATAGCCATAACTCTTTTTTCACTTGTAGCCTCACCATGAAAATCTATAAAAATATTTTTGATATTTTGCTCTTCAAGCTCTTTCATAATTTGGCTTGCTTTATTAAAAGGATTATTACAAATTGGCATTGCAAAATTTCCCATCAAATTTATAACTGCAAGTTTTTCACCTGCTACATCAAATACCATATGTCCAACACCTGGCATTGCTTCAGGAAAGTTTGCTGGTCTAAGTACATTTTGAGTTGTTACTAGATTTATCATCTCTTGTTTTTTATCAAAAGAGTGATTTCCTCCTGTTATTAAATCAACCCCTACTTTAAAAAGTTCATTGGCATTTTTAACTGTTAGTCCAAAACCATGACTTGCATTTTCACCATTTGCAATTACAAAATCTATTGCATATTTTGCTCTTAGTTTTTTTAAATTTTGTTCTATTATTTTTCTACCAGGTCTACCAACTATATCACCAATAAATGCTATTTTCAAATTATTTCCCTTAATTTATCTAATTGGATTGTATCAATAAAAGAGTTAGTTTTTTCTTTTATTTCTCTCATTTTTTATATTTCGAATCATAAGCAAAAGAAAAAATAGACCAATTGTAAAACTTATAATTGTTGGCATTAAATTTTTTGAGTCATAAAAATTATATGCAATTACAAAAGATAGTAAGGATACTACTAGACACATCTTTACTCCTTTATATTATATTTATAAAAGTAGCTAATTATTCTAATGTAAATGATTAAATATAAAATTTAATTACTTTTGCAACTAAGTTGCATTTAAGAGATTCGGATGTATGATTCCAAAATCAAATGCGACTTAGTTGCATTAAAAGGAAAAAAAATGTTTAAAAAAATTTTAGTATTAAGTATATTAGCATCATCAGTTTTGTTTGCTAAATTAACAGTTACAACAACTATATATCCACTATATAGTGTAGTTAAAGAAGTTGGTGGGAAAAATGTTGTTCTAAATAATTTAATTCCATTTGGAACAGAACCCCATGATTTTGAACCAAATCCAAAAAGTATGGCTCTTTTATCAAAAAGTGATTTATTTATAACTAGTGGTAAAGTTATGGAACCTTGGAGTACAAAAGTTATAAAATCAATGGAAATAGCTGATAAAATATTTGATATGAGCAAACATGTAAAACTAGCAACCCATAAAGAGTTTGAAGATGGTAAAGTTTATGATCCTCACTATTGGCTAAGTTTTGATAACTATATTAAGATGATAAAAAATGTTGAATCTCTTTTAATCAAAAAAGACCCTGCGAACAAAAAAAGTTATCAAAAAAATGCAAGTACATATCTAAAAGAAATAACTACTTTGCAAACAAAATATCAGACTTTAAAAAGTTGTAAAAATAAAAAAGTTGTTGTAAATCATGATGCATTTGGATATTTAGCAAATGATTATGGAATAACACAATACTCTATTTCTGGTATGTCTCCGGATGAGGAACCATCAGCTAAACAAATTGCCGAGCTTATTAAAATAGTAAAAAAAGAAAATATTCATACAATATTTTTTGAAGAGTTTGCAAGTGACAAAATAGCAAAAACAATTGCTGATGAAGCAAATGTTAAAACAGATGAACTAAGTCCAGTTGAAAATATAACCCAAAAACAAAATGAAGAAAATATTGGTTTTGTTTCTATTATGGTAGAAAATTTAGCTAAATTAAAAGATGCAATGAATTGTCAATAAAATTCTCTGATATCATAATTGATATAAAAAACCTAGGATATAAAGATATCCTTCAAGATATATCTTTTGAAATATTAAGGGGTGAATATGCTGCCATCATTGGTCCCAATGGTGGTGGTAAAAGTACCTTAATGAAAATAATATTAGGATTAATAAATCCTAATATTGCAGATATTAAACTATTTAATACCAAACAATCTTTATTCAAACAATATTATAAAATTGGATATGTACCACAACGAGCAACTTTAATTGACAGTAGTTTCCCTATTACTGTACAAGAAGTGATTAATCTTGGATTAGCCTATAAAACTTCTTTGTTTTCAAAAATATCAAAAGAAGATCATAAAAAAATTGAATCTATTATGGAAAAAATTGAAATTACTGATTTGAAAAATAGAAGAGTTTCTGAACTTTCAGGTGGTCAAAGACAAAGAGTAATGATAGCTAGAGCACTTATAAGTAGTCCAGAATTATTAATACTTGATGAACCAAATACAGGTGTAGATACCAATTCTCAAACAAAATTTTATGAAATATTAAAAAAATTAAATAAAGAAGATAATATCACAATACTTTTTGTCACTCACGATTTAGGAGTGATTGTAAATGATATAAAAAGAGTTTTATGTATTAACCAAACTCTTCTATCATGCCATACTCCACATGAAATATTAAATAATAAACAAATGAGTAAATTATATGGCATTGACACTAATATTATTTGCCATCATCACTAAGGAAATATATGGAAATCTTTGAATACTCTTTTATGATAAGAGCTTTTATAGCAGGTATTTTTATTGCAATTTTAGCACCTACCTTAGGTACTTTTGTAGTTGTAAGAAGGTATTCTATGTTATCTGATGCTTTAGCTCATATTTCCCTACTTGGTGTTGCCCTTGGTTTTTTGTTCTCAATCTCAACGACATATAGTGCAATTATAATAGCCATTTTAGCTTCACTTTTTATAGAATACCTAAGAAAAAACCATAATATATATTCTGATTCTATTTTATCAATATTTTTATCTTCAGCCCTTGCACTTGCAATTATTATAGTTTCACTTTCAAACTCTTTTAATGTAGCTTTATTTAGTTATCTCTTTGGTTCAATTGTTGCTGTTTCAAAAGAAGATATTTGGACAATTTGTATATTTGGAGTTTTATCAGCTTTTTTCATTATCAATAATTATCAAAAATTACTTTTTGTGGCATTTGATGAAGAAGTTGCAAAAGCTTCTGGAATAAATGTAAGTTTTTTAAATTATATGTTAGTTTCACTTGTGGCAATTACTGTTGGATTATCCATAAAAATTATTGGTGTACTATTAATAGGTGCCTTAATGATTATGCCAGTAATTTCTGCAATGCAATTTGAAAAAAGCTTTTTTATAACTTGCTTATTGGCAGTACTTTTTGCAGTTTTAGCTGTTGTAATTGGGCTTTTTGTCTCATTTTATATATCTTTACCAAGTGGTGCTACTATTGTGGTAACTTCATTAGTTTTATTTATACTAAGTTTAACGCTAAAAATAAACAAAAAAAGAGCTTTATAAATCTATTTATTTAGCTCTTTTGCACATACATAAGCAGAAGAAAAAGCAAACTGAAAATTAAATCCTCCAAGTTCGCCTGTTACATCCAAAGCTTCACCTATAAAGTATAAATCCTTTTTGATTTTGCTTTCCATGGTTTTAACATCAATCTCATCAACTTCAACTCCACCTTTTGTAACTTCTGCTTTTGTATATCCAAAGTTTCCAGCAGGGGAGAATTCATAGTTTTTTAAAACTTCTAATTTATTTAATTCTTCTTTTGTCAAACTACTAATTGCTTTATCATCTATTTGAACTGATTTTAAAAACTCTTGCATAAATCTTTTGGGCAGATTAAAACTTGAAGAGATATTTTTATTACCTTTTAAAAAGGATTTAAAAGTTTTATTTGGCAAAAAGTCTATACTCATCTTTCCTTTTTTCCAATATAAAGAACTATTTAAAATCACAGGTCCAGTTATTCCTTTATGGGCAAAAAGAAGACCTCCTTCAAAACTCTTATTTTCCACACTTGCTTTTACAAACATAGAAATTCCACTTAATTCTTTGAACCAAAACTGTTCTTTTTGAACAGTAAAACCTACAAGGGCTGCATTTAAAGGACTTATTTTATGATTAAAAGATTTTGCGATATCAAAAGCAATAGAACTAGCACCCAAACTTTGATAACTCAAACCTCCACTTGCTATTACTAATTTTTTTGCTTCTATTGTTTTATTGTTTGTTTTTATTTTATAGAAATCTTCACACTTTACATCTGTTACTGTTGTATTAAAAAAAACTCTTTTATTTTTTATAAGTTTTGAAAACATATCAATAACATCTTGAGAAGTGTTACAAAAGAAAGTTCCTTTTACAATTTTTTCATTAAGGTTGAAATCTAAATTTTGTTTTTTTAAAAATCTAATTAAGTCTTCATTTGAAAACTCTTTTAAAACTGAAGATACAAAATCATTTTCACCTAGGTAATTATTAGACGAAACTTTGTTATTAGTAATATTACACTTTGCTCCACCTGATACTTTAATTTTTGCACCAACCTTTGCATTAGTGTCTATTAAACAAACATTATCATTTTTTAAGTGTGTTGCAAGCATCAAGCCACTTGCTCCTGCCCCTATAATTGCAATATCAAATATTATTTATCCTTTTGTTCACTTTTAGCTATTTTAAAAATATTTATTCCATCTTTATATTCGTATTTAAGTATGCAATTATTTGCTTTAAGAATAGAGTTTACTATGTATAAACCAAGTCCAAAGCTATTTTTACTTTTACTCTCATTTGCAAAAAATGGTTCGAAATATTTATCAAGGGAATATTTCAGACCTTTTCCTTTATTTTCAAATATTATTTCATCTTTCTCATTTGTTTTTACAGTCACTTTTTTATCATCTGAGTATTTTATTGCATTATCAATTAAATTTTTAACTGCCAAACAAAAAAGTTTGAAATTAACATTTAATTTTTTATTTTCATATTCTGAGATAATAACATCATCTTCTAGCATAAGCATATCTGTGGCATTGTCTATAATGTCATCTAGAAAATAGTTGTTTTTTACGATATTTTTTGTAGAAGAAATTAGTTCTTCAATTTGTGTAAATTCTTTAATAAGCGATTCCAATCTTGTAAATACTCTTCTCATCTTTTCAGCATTTTCATCACTATTTTCTAACTCACTTAAAAATTTACCTTTAGTAATAGGAGTTTTTAGTTCATGCATTATATTTCTAATAAAGACATTTCTTGATTCTTTTATGTCTTTTAATTTCTTTGCTGTATTTTTAAACTCTATTGCTAATTGAGAAACTTCATCTAAATCATTGGTATGGTATTCAAAATCAAAATCTTCTTCACCAAGGGTTTTAACTTTATCCTTTAAAAGTTTGATTGGATATAGTTTTTTCCAAGTAGTAATAAAAGATAGAATAATTGTAATAAACAATACTGTAAAAACTACTATTAAAGAGATCAAAGGATTCACATGTTTATAATCACTATCTTTAAACATTATTTCTAAACCATCACTTTTTATAAATAAAAAACTATCACCATGTAAATCTAAAACTCTAACTAAAATTGTTCTATATCTTCGCTCTAAAGCAACTTTTGTTTGGGGATTATATAAAACTGCATTCATTTTTCCAATATCATTTATAAATTCCATATCCATATTTGATAAAGACTCTACAAAAAACTTTGTCAATCCATTTGTTCTTTGTTGTTCTAATACCATCTTTGCAACTGGTAAATATTTTTTAGAAAGATGCTTTTCTTTATCATCTTGAGTATGAAGTACAAGTATAATGAAACTAGCTATAACTAAAAATATAGATATGAAAAAACTAATTGTTATAGTAAAAAATATTGATTCTTTTTTCATTGTAAAAATTTGTATCCCATTCCTCTTATTGTGTGTAAGAAATTGGGTGTTTTAGGATTTGCTTCTATTTTGTGTCTTATTCTATTTATAATTACTGCAAGTGAACCAATATTATCATAATCACTATTTAATAAATCACTATTTTCAAAGATATCATCCCTTGAAACAATAAATCCTTCTCTTTTTATCAAAAGAGATAAAACTTCATATTCAGCAGCTGTTAGCCTAATAAACTTTCCATTTTTTCTTATCTCTTTTTTTTCTTCGTCAAAAATAAAAGGTTTTTTTGGCTTTTCTTCTATTTTAGAGCTAATATTATATCTTCGTAAAATAGTTTTAATTCTTACTTCTAGCTCTCTTGGGTCATATGGCTTTGGTAAATAATCATCAGCTCCTAATTGTAAAGCAGTAACCTTATCAGTGATATCACTTCTAGCACTTGAGATAATAATTGGAATATCATGATTTGTAATTATTTGTTTGCAAACATCTAAGCCATCCATACCTGGAAGTGTTAAGTCTAAAATTATCAAATCAAATTTATTTATTTTTAAACTACTAAGGGCCAAAAAAGGCTCTTCGTAATTTGTTACTTTTATATTAAATTTACTTAAGTATTCAGTTAAAACTTCTGCTAATTCAGCATCATCTTCCACCATTGCTATATTTATCATTTTAAAAACCTTTATGAGTCAAGCATTTTTTTTAGTTGTTTTTTTTGTTTATCTGTTAAAATATTATAAATCTTTTTTGTTAAAGAAGCTTCGTATTCTACCATATTTTTATTGTTATTCAAAGAGATATCCATATATTTTTCTTTATCAAACTCTCCATCTTTAAACACTTTAGTATAAGAGTTTATTTTTACTTTTGGATTATTTTTAAATTCACTATTACTTTTTTTCAAATCTACTGCAAATAGAAATGTTGAGACTAAACTACTTAATAACAATACCGTTATAAGAACTTTTTTCATCTATTCCTCCTTGATTATCTTTTAGTAATTGTGACAGAGACATATAACCATTTCTAAATAAAATGTTAACTCAAAGTTAATATGTGTTACTAAAATATTCACATAAATTTCATATGATTTTATATTATAAAAAACTAAACTTCATAAACATTTATTAGTTATACTTAGATAATTTAATTATAAAGGTATCTAAATTATGAAAAAAATAACCGAGCAAGATATAATCGAGAGTATAGCAGATGCATGTCAATATATATCGTTTTATCATCCAGAAGATTTTGTAAAAGGAATGGTAGAAGCTTATAATGTAGAAAAAGGTGAAGCTGCAAAAAATGCAATTGGACAAATATTAATAAATTCAAAAATGTGTGCAATGGGTCATAGACCTTTATGTCAAGATACAGGAAGTGTTAATATCTTTGTAAAGGTTGGATTAAATGCTCCTTTAGATATTAAAAAAGAGTTAGTTGATTTATTAAATG